>NZ_AENV01000012.1:0-4016 GCF_000183625.1 Selenomonas sp. oral taxon 137 str. F0430 | reverse complement strand
AACGTCTTTCTTGCCTTTCAGATCATATCCGAGGATCACATATACCGCTTGATCAGATACGCCTTTGTCACCGCGCATTGAAACATAGATACAGTCAACGAAGACAAATGGATAAAATGCCTTGAGCGGTCGATTTTGCCATTCATGCAGCTCGTCAAGCACACTGTCTGTAATATGCGAGATTTGCTCGGCACTGAGCATAAAGCCATAGATGTCATCGATGGTGGAGGAGATGTCTCGCTGACTCATTCCTCTGGCATACATCGCGAGGACTTTTCCTTCAATGGACGAAACGTCCGTCTGTCTTTTGGGAACGATTTGCGGTGTAAAAGAGCCGTCACGGTCTCTTGGGACGCTGATGGGAACCTCGCCTGCTGAGGTTTTGAGGACTTTGGGGGTATATCCGTTGCGGCGATTTGCTGTATATTGTGGAGACCGCCCGCGAGCAGCTTGGCGTTCGGGTGTCCCCCGCTTAAGCTCATAGTGGATCGCCGTGTGCGAGCATCCAACCCGTGCGGCTATGGCGCGAAGGGAGAATCCTTCGCGGTGAAGTGCCTGTATTTGCCCCCTTTCGTCAAGGGTAAAGTGCTTTCCCGATTTACGAACAGCTTCCATTGTGGTAGAATAGGCGTAATCCATAGTGATTGCTCCTTTGCTGATGTTTTGTAGCGGAACCATTATAGCACGGGATGTCACTATGGATTTTGTTTTTGTTTAGCTGTTCAACTTCATTTTACAACGAACCGAATACTATCAAGTGTTGATTTCTTGAAGTTTTACAAATATATTCTACAAGTTATGCTATAATAACGCGGAATAGGATCCAACAAAAGAAGGTGAGAATGAGATGCGGCTCACGGAACGAATCAACGCACATCTTAGGGATCTCAGCGATGCAGACAAGTGTATCTGGCGCTGGATCGACAGCAACCGTACGGCGGCGAGCCGCATATCCATCCACGAACTCGCGCGCGCGTGCGCCGTCTCAAGTGCGTCCGTCGTGCGCTTCGCGCAGAAGCTCGGCTTCGACGGCTTCGGCGAGCTGAAGGCGGTCATGCGTATGGAGGCAGCGGAGATGGTGTCGCCCCGCCGCGATGTGACAGCCACGCTCGGCAGCTTCTACGATCAGACATGGCGTACGCTCATGCGGCGTGACTACACGAGCGCGAGCCGTCTCATCCGCGAGGCGCACCGCATCTTTGCCTACGCCTCGGGCTATGTGCAGACGAACGTCATGCAGGAGATGAAGCGGCTCTTCGTCTATGACAACATCCTCATCTACGAGATCGCGGGTCGCGAGGAGTTCTACTCGGTCTACCAGACGGCGGGGCCCGACGACCTCTTCATCTTCATCTCGCTCTCGGGCGAGTCCGAGCGCGTCGTAGAGTTCGCAGATCAGCTCCATCTCAAGGGCGTCCCCATCCTCTCAATTACAGAGATGCGGCACAACACGCTCGCCGCCCAATCGACAGAGAATCTCTACGTCATGCCCGCAGAGATTGGACTCGCCGAGAACGAACAGCGCCTCCAGTTCAAATCCATGCTTGCCTACTTCCTCCTGCTCGAGATCTGGTATGTGCACTACCGCCTGTATGTACAGGAGCAGGAGATGGATTAGAAATGTCCCCTCCAGCGTTTTTGAGGGCTATACGAATCATCCGCTGCTGTAACAAATTTCATCCAATGTACCGTGATACAGTCTCCGTACATTCTGCCCGAAAGCCGCGAAACTATTGCATTCGCGGCTTTTTTGCGCTATCGTTGAGTCATCAGATTTCAGGTTTGTTTCACACACAGTTGCAAGGTTGGGATTTAAGGAGGAACGCACATGGCACTCAGTAAGGATGTCATCATGCAAAATATGCAGCGGTTCGGCGGCGCGATGTATACGCCCGTCATTCTGTTTGCATTCTTCGGTCTGACGGTGGCGGTGTCCATCGTCTGCAAGAACGAGGGGCTGCTTGGCAGTCTCGCCGCACCTGGCACACTCTGGTATGATTTCTGGTTCGTCGTCGAACAGGGCGCATGGACGGTGTTCGCCCAGATGCCCATTCTCTTTGCCATCGCCGTGCCGATCGGCTTTGCCAAGAAGGAACCGGCGCGCTGCGCGATGGAGTCCTTCGTCATCTATATGCTCTTCAACTACTTCATCTCCGCATTCCTCACGCTCCACGGCAGCGCGTTCGGTGTGGACTACAGCCAGCCGGCGGGTCCCGGCACAGGCCTTGCAATGATCGCGAACGTCAAGACGCTCGACATGGGCATGCTCGGTGCGATCTTCATCGCCTGCTGCACGGCATTCCTGCACAATCGTTTCTATGACACGAACATCCCCGATTGGCTCGGCATCTTCAAAGGACCTGCGTTCGTCGTGGCGATCGGCTTCGTCGTCATGATCCCGATGGCACTTCTCTTCTGCATCGTCTGGCCTGCCGTTCAGCACGCCATCGAGCAGTTCCAGTTCTTCCTCAAGACCAGCGGCATCCTCGGTGTCTGGGCATACACGTTCTCGGAGAAAATGCTCCTTCCCGCAGGTCTCCACCACTTCATCTATCTCCCGTTCATCTTCGGCCCTGCGGTCGTAGACGGCGGCATTCAGGCATATTGGCTTGGCCACATCAATGACTTCATGGTCAGCGGGCAGTCGCTCCGTGAGCTCTTCCCCGAGGGCGGCTTTGCCCTCCACGGCAGCGGCAAGGTGTTCGGTCTGCCGGGCGCGGCACTCGCGATCTATATGTGTGCGAAGCCTGAGAAGCGCAAGAAGACAGCGGCGCTCCTCATCCCCGCAACGATCACGGCGGTGCTCTGCGGCATCACAGAGCCAATCGAGTTCACCTTCCTCTTCGTCGCACCGCTTCTCTATCTCCTGCACGCCGTCCTCTCGGCAACGCTTTCCGCAACGCTCTATGCAATCGGGCTCTCGGGCAACTTCGGCGGCGGTCTGATCGACTGCTTCGTGCAGAACTGGATTCCGCTCTTCTCGTATCACTATGCGACGTATCTCATGCAGATCGCCGTTGGTCTGTGCTTCACCGCGATCTACTTCTTCGTGTTCCGCTTCGTCATTCAGCTCAAGGACTACAAGACCCCCGGCCGCACGGACGACGGCGTAGAGGACAAGCTCTTCACGAAGGCGGACTACAAGGCAAAACAGGCGGGTACAGCAGGTGCTGCGGCAGCCGCTCCCGGCATGAAGCTCGATGAGCGCGATGTCAAGGCGCGCGCCTTCCTCGACGGTCTCGGCGGCGCGGCAAACATCAAGGACGTGACGAACTGCGCAACGCGTCTGCGCGTCACGGTCAACGATCCCGAACTCGTCGCTCCGACGGGCGCATTCACCGAGGCGGGCGCACACGGGCTTGTCCGCAACGGTCACGCATTCCAAGTCATCGTGGGACTCTCCGTCCCGCAGATCCGCGAGCGCTTCGAGGCACTCATGACCGCCCCTGCCTCCGATGTGGACGAGGTCGCCGTCGGCACGGAGAAATCCTTTGCCATTACGGCTGTTACAACGGGTCATATCATCGATATGAGCGAGGTCAAGGACGAGATGTTCTCGCAGAAGATGATGGGCGACGGCGTTGCGGTCGAGCCGACGGAGGGCATTGTGGCCGCTCCTGCGGATGCTGAGGTCACGATGGTCATGGAGGACAGCCGCCATGCGGTCGGTCTCCGTATGGACAACGGCGCGGAACTCCTCATCCACATCGGTGTGGACACAGTGAAACTCGAGGGCAAGGGCTTTGAACTGCTCGTCAAGATGGGCGATCGCGTCAAGGCGGGTGCGCCGCTCGTGAAGTTCGACCGCGATGTGATTCATGCGGCGGGCTATCAGGACACCGTCATCATGGCAGTCACGAACTCCGGCGAGTACCCGCTCATGAAGAAGATGACGGGCATGGATGCAAAAGCCGGCGAGACGACGGTTCTGACGTTCTGATGAAGAAAAGCCTCCCCGTCGAAACGGGGAGGGGACCACGCGCAGCGTGGTGGAAGGGCGCTTTGAACGACAGGGT
>NZ_AENV01000013.1:0-99094 GCF_000183625.1 Selenomonas sp. oral taxon 137 str. F0430 | reverse complement strand
GTTTTCAGATGGATTTTTCTGCGAATGAGGCATCGCTTCATGATGTGAGCGAAATTGCCGCCGGCGCGGTTGAGGGGCTGAAAGAGAAGGATCTTCCCTATGCGCAGGGGCTTGTCCGAGGGACGCGTGCCGCGCTCGGGGAGATCGATGCCGCGATCGCGCGTTCGGCAAAAGAGTGGAAGCTCGAGCGTATGCCGGGCGTTGACCGCAATCTCATCCGCATGGCATTCTACGAAATGTATTATCAAGAGGAGCGCATCGATCCCGGCACCGCCATAAACGAGGCTGTGGAGCTTGCAAAAAAATACGGCGCGGAAGACGCAGGTCGTTATGTGAACGGCATCTTGTCGGCGATGCAAAAGGCGGTCTCTTGAAGAAAATCCGTTGCGCGATACGTTCGCGCACCGGGTCTTTTTTTATCAAATCTGTACATAGAAGGTAATTATGACGGTTCATAGTGTCAGCGACGTAACGCGCTATATCAAGAGTATGTTCGAGGGAGAAGCGATTCTCTCGGACATCCTGATACGCGGCGAGCTTTCCAACTTCAAGCGGTATCCCTCGGGGCATTGTTACTTTACACTCAAGGATGCCGCGGCCAGCATGAAATGCGTGATGTTCAACGGCTATGCGCGCAATCTGCGGTTTACGCCGGAAAACGGGATGCAGGTCATCGTCGGCGGAAATATCTCCGTCTATGAGCGCGACGGTGCCTATCAGTTGTATGCAACTAGCATCAACGTAGAAGGCGCGGGCATGTTGGCGCTCGCCTTTGAGCAGCTCAAAGAAAAACTGCGCGCCGAAGGTCTCTTTGACGAGGCGCACAAGAAGCCGCTGCCGCGCTTTCCGAAGCGCATCGGCATTGTCACCTCGGAGGCGGGCGCAGTTCTGCGCGACATTTACAAGGTGTCAAAGCGCAGGTGGAACGGCGTTCGGCTCGTTCTCCATCCCGTACTCGTACAGGGAACGGAAGCGGCGGGACAGATTTCCGCGGCGATCCGATTCTTCAATGAGAAATATCCCGTGGACGTGCTCATCGTCGGGCGCGGCGGCGGCTCCGCCGAGGATCTGTGGGCGTTCAACGAAGAGCCCGTGGTGCGTGCGATCTATGCCTCCCGCATTCCGGTGATCTCTGCCGTCGGTCATGAGACGGACACGACGCTGGCGGACTTTGCCGCCGACCGACGGGCGGCAACGCCGTCGCAGGCGGCGGAGTTTGCCGTTCCCGACGGCGCGGAGATCGCACGGCAGATCGCGGGACTGTCTACTCGTTTGGACACTGCGCGAAAACGGCATCTCGCGCAGGCGCAGATGCGTCTGCAGACGCTCCACGAACACCCGTGGCGTAGGAATCCAAAGCTGCTCCTCGCGCGTTATATGCAGCGTACGGATCGCATGACCCAGCGGCTTTCGGACGCTGCGGATCGCCGGCGCAGCGACCTGCGGCAGAGGCTGGAGTTGGCGCTGCGGCGGCTGGAGCTGCTGAACCCTGTGCAGCTCCTCTATCGCGGATTCAGCATTGTGGAAAAGGACGGAAAAACGGTGCGCAGAGCAAAGGAACTCTCCCCGGGGGACGCCGTCTGCATCACCTTTGCAGACGGAAAAGTGAGCGCCGTTGTGGCGGATGGAGCAAAGGAGGCGCAGCATGGCGCGTAAGAAAGAACAGACCTTTGAGGAAGCGTTGTCGCAGTTAGAGCAAATCGTTTCGGAGATCGAGGGCGGGGAGATGCCTCTTGCCGATCTCATGGCAAAGTATTCGGAGGGTATCAAGCTGTCCGATTTTTGCGTAAAATCCTTGAAGCGTGCCGAGGAGACGATGGATCTGCTTGTAACCGAGACGGCGGATGGCGTGCGCGAAGAGGAGCTTCGGATTGGGGGCTGAGATGAAGGAACTTTGGCAGTCGCGCCGGACGCTTGTGGAGCGTGCCTTGCAGGCGGAACTCGACCGCACCGATATTTTGGACGATAAACTCCGCGCATCGATGGCATACAGCCTCATGGCGGGCGGAAAGCGTCTGCGCCCCATTCTCCTGATGGCGGCGGCGGATGCGGTCGGCGCGGACGGAACGAAGTTCATCACGGCGGCGTGCGCGCTCGAGATGATTCATACCTACTCGCTCATCCATGACGACCTGCCCGCCATGGACAATGACGACTATCGGCGCGGCAAACTCACGAATCATAAGGCATATGATGAGGGGACGGCGATTCTCGCAGGAGATGCGCTCCTGACGCTTGCATTTACCGTGATTCTGCGTCAGCAGGATGTGCCCGCAGAGCGCCTGCTGCGCATCGTGGATGAGATCAGCCGCTCGGCAGGAGCGGAGGGCATGGTCGGAGGTCAGATGCTTGACCTCGAGGCGGAGAATCGGCGCATCTCCATGGAAGAACTGCAGCGCGTCCACATGGGCAAGACGGGGGCGCTCTTCCGTGCAGCGCTGCGCAGTGGCGCCATCCTTGCGGGCGCTTCGGAGCAACAGCTTGCCGCGCTCACGACATACGCGGATCATTTCGGTCTGGCGTTCCAAATCACGGACGACATCCTCGATGTGGTCGGCACCGCCGAGGACATCGGAAAACCAGTCGGCAGCGATGAGAAGAATCATAAGTCCACCTATGTGACGCTGACCTCACTGGACGAGGCACAGTCGCTCGCCCGGCAGACGGTCGAGAGCGCCGTGGATGCGCTTCATATTTTTGGCGATGAGGCGGCGTTTCTGCGCGAACTGGTTCTGTATCTCGTTCGGCGAAAGCAGTAGGAGAGAATTTGAAAAAAGAGCGTTTGGATCTATTGCTCGTAGCGCAGGGGCTTGCGCCCAGCAGGGAACGCGCGAAAAGGCTCATCATGGCGGGACAGGTGCTCGTGGACGAGCGGCGTGTCGACAAGGCAGGGACGACCGTCGACGCGGATGCTAGTCTGCGCGTCACAGGCGAGGATCTGCCCTACGTCAGCCGCGGCGGGATCAAGCTCGCCAAGGGCATAGATGTATTCGGCATCGTGCTCCCGGGCAAGACGGCGGCGGACATCGGCGCGTCGACGGGCGGATTCACCGACTGTATGCTGCAAAACGGCGCAGCGCGGGTCTATGCGATCGACGTCGGCTACGGTCAGCTCGATTGGAAACTGCGTACGGACGCACGCGTCGTCAACATGGAACGTACGAATATCCGCAATGTGACGCCGGAGATGCTCGGTGTTCCGCTCGATTTTGCCTCGATCGACGTGGCATTCATCTCGCTGGATAAGGTATTGCCCGTCGTGCGGACGCTTCTCTCCGAGAGCGGGGAGGTCGTCGCTCTGATTAAACCTCAGTTCGAGGCGGGGAAGGAGCGCGTCGGAAAGAACGGCGTTGTGCGCGATCCCCTCGTGCACGAGGACGTCGTTCGCTCCGTTGTGGCGGCAGCAGAGGGGATCGGCTTCATTCCGATGGGGCTGACCTATTCGCCGGTCAAGGGGCCGAAGGGAAATATCGAATATCTCCTGTACCTCTCTCTCAAGGGAGCCGGGAGCGCCATGGATGCCGCGTTCGTGCACGATATTGTGACACAGGCGCATACCGCACTGGATGGATGAGGTGCTGAGAACTCTATGCTGATGATTGCCGTTTTTCCAAATCTGATGAAGCCGGAGACACGCGAGATACTGCGGCGTATTTTACATTTTTTTTCGGCGCGGGACGCACGCGTGATGATGCCGCGCGAGCGCGCCGTCGAATTTGACATGCCGGACTGCGGCGTCGACGATATTGAACGGATTCCTGCGGATTTTGCCCTTAGCCTCGGCGGCGACGGCACCCTCCTCGGCATCTGCCGCCGCTATGCCGAGAATCCCGTGCCCGTCTGCGGCATCAATATGGGGACACTCGGGTTCATGGCGGACATCGAGCAGGACGAGCTGGAACGCCGTTTGGAGCAGCTTTGCAGAGGGGACTATCATGTCGAGCAGCGACCCTTCCTTGCGGGATATGTGACCAAGCCAACGGGAGAAGAGCAGTTCCTGGGTCATGCCATCAACGACATCGTTGTGATGAAGGGGGATGTGGCGCGCATCATCGCGCTCGGGCTTGCCGTCAACGATACGCCGCTGCTCGAGTGCAAGGCGGACGGCTTCATCGTGGCGTCCCCAACGGGCTCGACCGCGTACTCCCTCTCTGCGGGCGGGCCGATCATGAACCCGATGGTGAAGGGATACCTCCTCACGCCGATCTGCGCGCACACGCTCAATATCCGCCCGCTGGTCATTCGCGAGGAGGACGCCGTGCATATTCATTTGGTGGATATGCGGCAGAGCATCATTGTCACGCTCGACGGGCAGGAAACCTTTCCCGTGCTCCCCGACGATACTGTGACGGTGAAATGTTCGGATCTGAGGGCGGGGATCATCAAATTTGCGGATAAGGATTACTATCAAACCCTACGCACAAAGCTGTGGAGAAATTGCTAGGAGAGAGAGCAATGAAAAATCGGCGCCATGACCTCATTAAGAAGATCATCGAAGAGGACGTCATCGAGACGCAGGAAGCTCTTGCAGAGGCGCTGCGCGCACGCCATGTCCGCGTGACACAGGCAACGATCTCGCGTGACATCAAGGAGCTGTTTTTGATCAAGGTGCCCGCAGGCGGCGGACGCTATCGCTACGCCGTATCCCCGCCGGAGCATGTGCAGCTCTCCGAGACGCGCATGAAGCGGCTTTTTAAGGACAACGTGGTGCACTGTGATTTCAGCGAAAACATCGTCCTTGTGAAAACCGTACCCGGCGGCGCGAACACCGTCGCCTCGGCGCTCGATGCGACGGATTGGAAGGAGATGCTCGGCACGGTCGCGGGCGACGATACCATCTTCGTACTCGTAAAGCCCAAAGAGGCGGCGGAGATCGTCGCCGAACGCATTCATGAACTGCTTCACTGAGAGGAGGGAGCGTCTTGCTGAAAAGTCTGCACGTTCGGAACTTTGCTCTGCTGGAGGACGTCTCCGTCGAGTTTGGCGCCGGTCTTAACATTCTCACGGGCGAGACGGGTGCCGGCAAGTCCATCCTCATCGATGCGCTCGGCGCGATCCTCGGGCAGCGTGTTTCGACCGATGCGATCCGCAGCGGATGCGATGCGCTGCGTGTGGAGGCGGTCTTTTCGCTCCATGCGGATGCCCGGGAACTTGCCGCAGTTCTTGCGGAGCAGGAAATTGACTGCGAGGAAGAAGAGCTGATCATCGTGCGTAAGGTTTCGCGCGCGGGCAAGAGCTCCGTCCTCGTCAACGGCAGTCATGTGACCGTTGCCTTTTTACGCAGTCTTGCCCCTTTTTTCGTGGACATCCACGGACAAAATGAGAACCTTGCGCTCCTGCGCGAGGATAGCCAGCGCCGTCTGCTCGAGGACGGAGACGGCACGCTCGCCCAACTTCTTTCGGCATATCGCGGCGTATACGATGCGTGGAGAGAAAAGCGCGCGCTGCGTGAAGAACGCACGGAAGCCGCGCACGAGATCGGCGAGCGGCTTGATATGCTGCGCTGGCAGGAGCAGGAGATCAGCGATGCCGAGCTGCAGGAGGGAGAGGACGAAGAACTCGAAACGGAGATTCGCCGTCTCTCGCATATGGAAAAGCTCGTGGACTATGCATCCGAGGCGAGCGCACGGCTCAGCGAGGACGGTTCCGCAGGTGCGGCGGTGCTGACCGCGCTTGCGGTCGTGCGTCGCGATCTCGCCGAGATCGCGCGGTACGACGCCGGGCTGTCGAATGCGCAGAGCATGATCGAAGAAGCGTATATCTCGCTGCAGGAGGCGTCCTATGAGGTGCGCGACTACTGCGAGAGTCTCGACGCCGATCCCGCGCATCTGGATCGTCTCCAAACGCGGATGGACGTGATTGACCGCCTGAAAAAGAAATACGGCGGAACGGTATCCGCCGTGCTCGAACGGCTCGCATCCGTGCGTGCGGAGCTGGAGTCGATCGACAATTACGATACGGACATGGCGCAGCTCGATAAGGAGATTGCCGCCCTTGCTCGTGACCTTGCAGAGCGCGCGGCAGAGCTTACCGCATGCCGCCGCGACATCGGCGCGCAGCTTTCCGGCGAGATCGAACGCGAACTGCAGGAGCTCGGCATGAGCAAAGCGCGGTTTCACATCGAAGTCACGCCCGAGGAAAAATATACGAGCAACGGTGCTGACAGCCTGCGGATGCTCTTTTCCGCCAACATCGGCGAAGCGGAAAAGCCGCTCGAGAAGATCGCTTCGGGGGGCGAACTCTCGCGTATTGCCCTCGCGATTAAAACCATCGTTGCCGCACGCGACACCTCGGGCGCGAGCATGATCTTTGACGAGATCGACACCGGCGTGGGCGGACGGACGGCACAGATGGTCGCAGAGCGCATCGCCTATGTCGCCGGGTACAAGCAGGTGCTCTGCATCACGCATCTGCCGCAGATCGCGTGCATGGCGGACGAACACCTCTACATCTCGAAATCCGTCAAGGGAGATGCGACCGTCACGCAGGTAGATTTGCTCAGCGAGGAGGAGCGTATGCACGAGATCGCCCGTATGGCATCGGGGGACGACGTGACCGAAGCGGCGCTTGCAAATGCGCGCGAGATGCTCGCGAACGCGCAAAAGAAACAGGTGGAATTTCGGAAGAAAACTGCACACAGAAAGTAAGGAGAAAGCGATGAAAAAATATCGGTTCAGGTATTTTCTATTGGCGGCAATTATGGGATCAGTGCTTCTCATGGGAAGCGAGAATGCAGACGCCGCCCCTTCACCGCTTGTAGAATATACGAGCGTACGGGACGCATGGGCGGTTGTTGGACTTCCCGTTTATACTCCATCGCTCCTGCCCGTTGGATATATGCAAAAGGATATTATCGTCATTGATGGGCGGATCGCAGAGATTTTCTACCGTAATGATGCGGGGAAGGAAATTTTATTCCGCATGGCAAAGGGGGATTCCGACATCAGCGGCGACAGCAATATCTACGAGGTGAATCAGGTCGTCCAGGTCGGTCGTCAATATATCCGTGTCAAGGGAACGGAAAAACTCGTTAGTCTTGCACTTTGGGCACGTGCCGGCTACACCTTTTCGATCTCGTTTGAAGAACCTGTCTCCGTCGAAGCCGTACAGGCGATCGTCAATACGATTCCGTGGCAATAAGTATTGACATCGGCAGTGTGCTTGCACTATAATAGCTCTGCGCATATGCGCGATAGGACTCACTAGCTCAACTGGCAGAGCAACTGACTCTTAATCAGTAGGTTCACGGTTCGATTCCGTGGTGGGTCACCATGCATGATTCCCGCTGCGGCGGTTTTGGGGGAAAGCAGGTTGGCGGAGCCAACCTGCTTTTCGTATATGACGGCATCATTGGAGGGGCGCCTTGTGAAGATTTTGATCCTCAACGACGACGGTGTGGCGGCAGAGGGGCTGCGGACGCTGGCGGGGAGTCTTGCCGGGCGGCATCGTGTGACCGTTGCCGCACCGATGCATCAGCAGAGCGGGACGTCCCACGCGCTCACGATTGGCAGTGCGATTGAGGTGCGTGCGGATGAGACGTTTGATCCGGTGCATGGGATCAAGGCGTGGGCGATTGACGGGACGCCTGCGGACTGTGGCAAGCTCTATCTCGATGCGATTGCGGAGGAGATGCCGGACGTCGTACTCTCGGGTATCAATCATGGAGCAAACCTCGGCACGGATGTGATCTACTCGGGAACGGTCGGTGCGGCCTTCGAGGGACTTTTCCACGGGATTCCTTCCTTTGCGCTGTCGCTGCCGGAGGGGAGCGAGATTTCGTTTGCGGAGGCGGCGGCATATTTTGAGCCGTTCATGGAGCGTATGCTGATCTCGTATCGTAAGCCGTTTCTGCTCAATATTAACTTTCCGCAAAAACTTGCGGACGCCACGCCGCAATTCGTGTTCTGCCGGCAGGGCGGGCGCGACTACATCAACGCTTTTGAGCGTATTGAGGAGGGCGGGCGTGTGCATTACAAGGTCGCGGGTGAGGTCTCCGACACGGACAAGGGCGAAGGTACGGACATCTATGCTGTGGAGCAGGGATACATCGCCGTGACGCCGCTCGGTGTAGATATGACGGATTATCCGCAGCTTATACGATTTGAAAAAGAAGAAGTAAAATGAACGTATATTGATATGTTTGTTGATAATTACTATAAAGAGCGGAGTTTGTGTCTTCTGCTCTTTTTTTTGTAGGTTTTTGCGGTATAATATGCGAATATGAACAGTATTCATATTTTCTATGGGAGGGAGTACCTTGCTGTATCCGCTGAATATTGATCTGACGGGACGGCGCGTTGTCGTTGTTGGCGGTGGTATGGTGGCGGAGCGTAAGGTACACGGCATTCTCGCAGCGGATGCGACGGCGAACATCTTGGTGATTGCGCCGGAGGCGACCGCGGGGCTGCACGCCCTTGCAGAGGCGGGGCGCATCACGTGGCGGCGTGAGTGTTATGCGTACGGGATGCTGTGCGGCGCGTTCCTCGTCTATGCAGCAACGGATGCGCGTGAAGTCAACGCCGCTGCTGCGGCGGAGGCGGAGGTAATCGGAGCGCTCGTGAATGTGATCGACGATGCGGCGCGTTCGGATTTTCAAGTGCCCGCATTCATGCGCCGCGGTGATCTGCTGCTGACCGTCTCGACGGGCGGCGATAGTCCGGCGCTCGCGCGGGCGATACGGATGGAGCTTGAGCAATTCTATCCGCCCTCTTTTGAGATGTGGCTGGATTATGTGGCGGTACTGCGTGCAGAGATGCGGGAGGCACTTCCGACGAGCAGGGAGCGTACAGCGTTTTGGCGGACGGCGGTACGAGACGATATTTTATCGATGGTTCGAGACGGAGAGTTAGAGAAAGCGGAGGCTGAGTTACGACATGCGGCTCTTAACATTAGGGCTCAATCATAGAACGGCGCCTGTGGAGGTGCGCGAGCGGGTTTCGTTCTCGCGTGAGGAGCTGCGTTCGGGACTAGTAAATCTGGGGGAGTACGACGGGCTGAGCGGTTTAGTCGTGCTCTCGACATGCAATCGAACGGAGTTTTACGCCGCCGTGGAGGATCACGAACGCGGTGCGGAGGCACTGCGCCAATTTTTGAACGACCTGACGCAGGGCGGGCAGGATCTTGACGAATACCTCTATACCTATACGGACGAGGAGGCTGTGACGCATCTCTTCCGCGTGGCGGCGAGCCTTGACTCCCTCGTTTTGGGCGAGGGGCAAATTCTCTCGCAGGTCAAGGAGGCGTATGCGATCGCGCGCGAGGCGGGGGCGACGAGCACGGTGCTCAACCTGCTCTTTCACCGCGCGATCGCGGCCGGCAAGCGCGTGCGTACGGAGACACGCATCGCATATCGTTCCGTATCGGTCAGCTATGCGGCGGTCGAGCTTGCGGCGGCGTCGCTTGGAGGACTCGGCGGCTGCAGCGCACTGATCTTCGGTGCAGGCAAGATGGCGGAGCTGACGGCGGAGCATCTGCGTTCTCACGGGATAGAGACCATCTATGTGGCGAATCGACATCTTGAGCGTGCGGAGCGCCTTGCAGAGCATATTGGGGGGAGGCGATTCCCTTTGATCGCGCGATGGAGTATGCGGTCGGCGTGGACGTTGTTGTCACCTCGACCGGTGCGCCGCATTATGTGGTTAAGGCGTGGGAGGCGCGCCGCCTGATGGCACGCCGCCATGGGAGGAAAATCTTCTTCATCGATATTGCCGTGCCGCGCGATGTGGATCCGGATGTGACAAATATTAAGGGGATTGAGCTTTATAATATTGACGCACTCGAGGCTGTCGTGGACGAGCATCTCGGCGAGCGCCGGGAGGAGGCGGTGAAGGCGGAGCGGATCGTGCAGGAGGATGTCGCGTCGCTCCTCGAACGGTTCAAATATCTGTCCTTCCAGCCGCTCATGGCGCTCCTCTCGGGACGCTGCGAACGCATTCGGGAACGCGAGATCAAGCGCGTGAGCGCAAAGCTTCCGGATCTCTCGGAGGAAGAGGAGCGGCAGGTCGAACATATGAGCCGTATGATCGTGCGCAAGATTTTGCGGATCCCGATGATGAAGCTGCGCGCGTCTGCGGGCACTGCGGACGAGGCGTTTTACATCGCGGCGATGCGTTCGCTCTTTAAGTTGGATGCGATAGGGGAGACGGGAACAAGTGAACAGCGGCACAATCACTATCGGTACGCGGGCAAGTAAGCTTGCGCTGTGGCAGGCGAAGTTTGTCGCGGGAGAGCTGCAAAAGCGTCATCCCTCGGTCACGGTCGTGCTGAAAAAGATGACGACAAAGGGGGATAAGATCCTCGATGCGCCGCTCGCCAAAATCGGCGGCAAGGGGCTCTTTACCAAAGAGCTCGAGCAGGCGATGCTCGCGGGGGACATCGATATTGCGGTGCACAGTCTGAAGGATATGCCGATAGAGATTCCCGCAGGGCTGATTATCGGCGCCATTACCGCGCGCCTTGACCCGGGCGATGCCTTCGTCAGCAATCAATATGCAGCGATTGAGGAACTGCCCGCAGGGGCGCGGGTCGGGACGTCGAGCCTGCGCCGCAGGGCGCAGCTCCTCGCAGTGCGTCCCGATCTCGTCCTCCTCGATCTGCGCGGCAATGTGAATACGCGCCTTGAAAAACTCGACGCGGGGAGTTTGACGCCGTTGTACTCGCCGCGGCGGGGTTGCGGCGGCTCGGGCTCGGCGATCGCATCCGATCGGTTCTGCCGCGGGCGATGATGCTGCCCGCCGTAGGGCAGGGGGCGCTCGCCATTGAGTGCCGTGCGGACGATGCGGAGATTTGCGCGGCGATCGGTTTCATGTGCGATGCGGACATGACGGCGGCGGCGGCGGCGGAGCGCGCCTTCCTCGGTCGGGTGGAGGGCGGCTGTCAGATTCCCGTCGGTGTCTATGCGGAGATCGGCGACGGCGATATGCTCTATGTGGACGCGATGATTGCGTCCGTGGACGGGATGCGCGTCTGCCGCTCCCGTGCGTCGGGACGTCCGGCGCAGGCGGCGCAGATCGGCGTCGCGCTTGCGGAGGAACTGCTCGATATGGGCGGACGTGAGATTTTGAAAGAGATAGGGATTAACGTATGAATGGAACAGTTTTTCTTGTCGGCGCGGGTCCCGGGGATCCGCGCCTTTTGACCGTGGGCGCGATGGAGTGTATGAAACGCGCGGAGGTCGTCGTCTATGATCATCTCGCCGACGAGAGCATTCTTTCCTATGCGCCGGCGGATGCCGAGCTCATCTACGTTGGAAAACAGTCCTGCAAGCACACGATGCGCCAAGAGGACATCAATGTGCTCCTCGCCGACAAGGCGGCGGAGGGAAAGACGGTCGTTCGGCTCAAGGGGGGCGACCCCTTCGTCTTTGGGCGCGGCGGCGAAGAGGCACTGCTCTTGCTGGAGCGCGGGATTCCCTTTGAGATTCTGCCGGGCGTGACCTCTGCGGTCAGCGTTCCCGCCTATGCGGGCATCCCCGTGACGCACCGCGGCGTTGCCGTGTCATTTGCCGTCGTCACAGGGCATGAGGATCCGACGAAGGCACACTCGAACATTCGCTGGGAGCACCTTGTGACGGGCGTGGACACGCTGGTATTCCTCATGGGCGTTGCAAATATCCCCGTGATTACAAAAAACTCATCGAGCATGGCCGCCCTGCCGACACGCCCGCGGCGTTCATCCGCTGGGGGACGCATCCCGAGCAGGAGACCTATGTCACGACGGTGGGCGAAGCCGCGGAGACGGTCGTGCGCGCGGGGATACGTCCGCCCGCAATCTTCATCGTGGGCGATGTGGTCAAACTGCGCGACAAGCTACGCTGGTTTGACCGCCCGGCGACGCGTCCGCTCTTTGGCAAGAGGATTCTCGTGACGCGCGCGCGCGTGCAGGCATCGGCACTGACGGAAAAACTCACGGCACTCGGCGCCGCCTGCATCGAGGCGCCAGTCATCCGCATCGCCCCTCCTGCGGACGGCTATGCGGCGCTCGACGGTGCGATCGCGGAGCTGAACGCGTATCAGTGGCTGATTTTCACGAGCGTCAACGGCGTGGAGCATTTCTTTGCGCGCCTTCATGCGGCGGGAAAGGACACGCGCGCACTCGGCTACGCCAGGGTCGCGGCGATCGGCGCGGCGACGTCGGCGGCGCTGCGCGCGTTCGGCATACGGGCGGATCTCGTTCCCCCGGAGTTCCGCGCCGAAGCCGTCGCAGAAGAGCTGCGCCCGCTCCTGCCGCCCCGCGCACGCATTCTCCTGCCGCGTGCGCAGGAAGCGCGGGACGTCCTGCCCGATACGCTCCGCGCGCACGGGGCGATCGTGGATGTAGTCGCCGCCTATGAGACTGTGCCGGAGATCGAGGACGCCGCAATTGCGCAGGGTCTCGCGAGCGGCGAGATAGACATGGTGACGTTTACCAGTTCTTCGACCGTTAAAAATCTTGTCAAAATGCTCGGCAATATCACGCCCCTGCAGCAGGTCAAAATCGCCTGCATCGGTCCCGTCACGGCGGATACGGCGCGTTCGTTTGCGCTCGAACCCGACATCGTGGCAAAGGAGTATACGATTGACGGGCTTGTGCGCAGCATCAAGGAGTATATACAATGAATATGATTCAGCGTCCGCGCCGACTGCGCATATCCGCGGGAATGCGCGATCTCGTGCGCGAGACGGAACTGTCGCCGCGCGATTTCGTCTATCCGATTTTCGTCGTGCCGGGCGAGCACATCAAGGAAGAGATTCCGAGTATGCCCGGCTGTTTTCACTACTCTGTAGATAACGTCGCGGAGCTTGCGCGCCTCGTCGCGTCCTGCGGCATCCCCGCCGTCGAGGTGTTCGGACTGCCTGCCTATAAGGACGAGATCGGATCGAGCGCATGGGATCCCGCGAGCCCCGTGCAGAGGGCGATTGCCGCGATCAAGGAAGCCGTTCCGGAGCTTCTCGTCGTCGGGGACGTCTGCCTTTGCCAATATACCAGTCATGGGCACTGCGGCGAACTGCACGGCAAATACGTGGACAACGATGCGACACTGCCGCATCTCGTTCAAACGGCGGTCGGTCAGGCGCGTGCGGGCGCGGACATCGTAGCGCCGTCCGACATGATGGACGGACGCGTTGCGGCGATTCGCGCGGGGCTTGATGCCGAGGGCTTTGTCAATACGAGCATCATGAGCTATGCGGTCAAATATGCATCCGCCTACTATGGACCTTTCCGCGATGCCGCGGACAGCGCGCCCTCCTTCGGCGACCGCAGACAGTATCAGATGGATCCCGCGAATGTGCGCGAAGCGCTCAAGGAAGCCCAGCTCGACTGTGACGAGGGCGCGGACATCATCATGGTGAAGCCCGCGCTCGCCTATCTCGACGTTGTGCGGCGCGTCTACGATACGACGGATCGCCCGATCGCGGTCTATAATGTCAGCGGCGAGTACGCGATGGTAAAAGCCGCCGCCGCAAACGGCTGGATCGACGAGCGGCGCATTGTTTTGGAGAGCCTGACGAGTATGAAACGTGCGGGGGCGACGATCATCATCACCTATCATGCGCTCGACGCCGCCGCATGGCTGAATGAGTGAGGAGATGAAATATGCGGAACACAGCGCAGTCCAAGGCGGCTTTTGACGAGGCAAAACAATATATGCCGGGCGGGGTCAACAGTCCCGTCCGCTCCTTTGCAAACGTGGGCGGCAACCCGCTCTTTATCGCGCGCGCAGAGGGCGATAAAATCTATGACATCGACGGCAACGAATACATCGACTACGTTGGTTCGTGGGGACCGATGATCGTCGGTCATGCGCATCCGCAGGTGGTGCGGGCGCTACGGGAAGCGGCAGCGCGCGGCACGAGCTACGGCGCGCCGACGCTCCTTGAAACGGAGCTTGCAAAGCTCGTGCAGACCGTCTATCCCTCCATTGAGGTCATCCGTATGGTGAACTCGGGGACGGAGGCGACGATGAGCGCGCTGCGTCTCGCGCGCGGCTATACGGGGCGCAATAAGATCGTGAAGTTCGTCGGCTGCTACCATGGGCACAGCGACAGTCTGCTCGTGAGCGCCGGCTCCGGGATGGCGACGTTCGGCGTGCCGAGCTCGCCGGGCGTGACGCCGGGCACAGCGGCGGATACGATCGCCGTCCCGTATAACGATGAGGAGGCGATTTGCTCCGTGATGGAGCGCGAGGGCGATGCCATTGCCGCCGTCATCGTAGAGCCGGTCGCGGGCAATATGGGGCTCGTCCTCCCGCGGCAAGGCTACCTTTCACTCCTGCGCGAGCTGACGGAGCGGCACGGGACGCTCCTCATCTTTGACGAGGTGATGTGCGGATTCCGCGCCTCGCTCGGCGGCGCACAGGCGGCGTACGGCATTCGCCCCGACCTCACCTGTCTCGGCAAGATCATCGGCGGCGGGCTTCCCGTCGCCGCATACGGCGGACGCCGCGAGATCATGGAGCGCGTCTCGCCCGCGGGCCCCGTCTATCAGGCGGGGACGCTCTCGGGCAATCCGCTCGCCATGACAGCGGGCATCGAGACGCTGCGGATCATCACGGCGGAGCCGGAGGACGGCGCACCGGATTACAGCCGCGTGTTGACACTCAAGACGAAGAATCTCCTCCTCGGCTGGCAGCGCATCGCCAAAGAATACGGCGTTCCTATTTGCGCGCATCAGGCGGGATCGATGTTCGGCATCTTCTTCATTAATCGCGAAGTCTATAACTACGACGATGCCGTCGCCGCCGACCAAGACGCGTTCCGCATCTGGTTCGAGACCATGCTGGACGAGGGCATTTATCTCGCACCCTCGCAGTTCGAAACCGTATTCATGTCGGGCGCACATACCGATGCGGACATCGACCGCACGATCGCCGCGGCAGAGAAAGGCTTCGCAGCGGTCAAGGCGGCACGCACATAATTATATTATTCTTTAGTTCCTCCTGTGTGTAGCATAGATACACCGGGAGGGCTTTATTTTGAGAAAAGTCTGCCGATCTGTGATTCTTCACATTGCTAGCGGGAGTACCATATGATATAATTTATCGGTAAATATCACAATATAGTCATATTAAATATCATTGAGGCGGTGTTTCTCATTCGTGAGATAGATGTTTCCGGAGGGAAAAGCAGCAAGGGCGAATCCTTCCTTAAAGGAACCTTTGTCCTGACGATAGCAGGATTCGTCGTCAAGGTCATCGGGTCGCTGAATTGGATCTTTGTTTCCCGCATCCTCGGCGGCGAGGGCATCGGGCTGTATCAGATGGCTTTTCCCATTTATTTTTTTGCCATGACAGTGTCGCAGGCAGGCGTGCCCGTTGCGATTTCCATTATTACGGCGGAGCGTGTGGCTCTCCAGGATATCTATGGGGCAAAGCGTGTATTTCGTATTTCTATGATGTTCATGCTGCTGACGGGGCTTTTCTTTTCGATATTGACATATTTGGCGGCAGACTGGCTTATCGACTGGCAGTTCATCCGTGATGCGCGTGCGTATAAGGCTGTTGTGGTGCTCGCACCGACAGTTTTTTTCGTGACCCTGCTCGCAAGCTCCCGCGGCTATCTGCAAGGTTGGCAGCGGATGACGCCGACGGCAGTCTCACAGATCGTGGAACAGATCTTTCGCGTGGTAACGATGATCGTATTGGCGAGCCTCCTCATGCCGTGGGGGCTGGATTATGCCGCTGCGGGAGCCTCACTTGGCGCTCTTGCAGGGGCGGTGACAGGGTTAATCGTCCTTGTCTATTTTCACATCAAATTGGAACGTGACATTGCGCGCGACTACGGTACGGATCTTAAACCTCTGCCGGGAGCAGCATATGAGTCGCGCCGCTCAATTATCAAGCGCATCTTTAAGCTGGCGCTCCCGGTTTCGGCGGCAAGCATCATGCTTCCTGTCGTATCAAACCTTGATCTCATGATTGTTCCGCAGCGTCTGGAGGCAGCAGGTTACAGCATCAGCGAGGCGACGGAGTTGTTTGGCTACCTGAACGGCATGGCGGTTCCGCTTGTCAATCTCGCAACGATACTCACGGC
The DNA here is from genome assembly GCF_000183625.1 of Selenomonas sp. oral taxon 137 str. F0430. Taxonomy (NCBI): domain Bacteria; kingdom Bacillati; phylum Bacillota; class Negativicutes; order Selenomonadales; family Selenomonadaceae; genus Selenomonas; species Selenomonas sp. oral taxon 137. The sequence continues at coordinate 83,084 of NZ_AENV01000013.1, read as the reverse complement.
GTCAATGGCGATGAGCATTGTGCCTGCGATTTCGGAGTCGCGCGTCCTTGGCGATCAGGTGCGTGTCTATGATCAGACGGCGGCGTCGGTGCGCATCTCGAATTTTGTCTGTTTTCCGGCGTTTGTCATTGTATTCATACTGGCGACCCCGATTTCGAGCCTGATTTACAATGCGCCGGGCGCGGGTCCCGCCGTTATGATCTCGGCGGTAAGTATTATCCTGCTCGGACTGCATCAGGTATCGACAGGGATACTGCAGGGGTTGGGGCATCCGACCATTCCCATGGTGAATATGATTCTTGCGGCAGGTGCAAAGGTGTTCCTGAATTGGCAGCTCACCGCGATTCCGTGGCTTGGCATCATGGGCGCTGCGTGGGCGACGGCTGCCGATATGGGCGTTGCTGCACTCATTAATCTGTATTTTATCTATCGGTTTATCGGGTACCGCATCGAGTTGCTGCAGTTGTTTAAGACGATCTGCGCTGCCGGAATTATGGGGGCGTCGGTCTACGGATTTTACACATGGACGCTTGTATGGTGGGGCATTGCGGCGATATCGACGTTTGGTGCGGTGCTCGTTGGATGCATCGTCTATATTGCTGCGATGATTCTCTTGCGCGGATTGATCGAGGATGATCTGCGCCGCCTGCCGATGATCGGTTCAGTGGGTATCGGTTTTTGCAGCGAATTGGGGTTTTTAAGGCATGAGAAAACTTGCGTTAATCTATAATCCTGTTTCAGGGAATGCGCTGTTCAAGGTCAAACTGGATTGGTTGATTGACTCATTTCAGCGGCATGGGATGGTACTTTGTCCGTACCGGACGCGCGGCGGCACTTTGGATAATATCAGCCGGTTCCTAATTGATCTGCATCCGGACGGTGTGATTGCCGCGGGCGGTGACGGCACCGTGCACACGGTCGTAAACGCAATGATCGAGGCGGATGCGGATATCCAACTCGGTATTTTTGGCAGCGGTACGTCAAATGATTTTGCCACCCATCTTGGGATTCACGATGATTGGGAAAGCTATATTGAGCGCATTGCGGCAGGGGAGTCCCGCCGTGTGGATTTAGGAGTCCTTGAGGACAGCAAGCGATATTTCGTCAACGTCGTCAGCGCAGGAATGCTCACGGGTATCGCGCACGAGGTAAAATCTACCTATAAGAATACACTCGGCAGGGTGGCATATTACTTGAAAGGACTTGGAGAAATCCCGCGCCTGCACTCATTTCCCGTGCGTATTTTGGCGGATGGTGCGACCTATGAAGAGGACATTTTTCTCTTTGTCGTGGCGAACAGTCCTGTCGTTGCAGGGATGAAACGTATTGGTACGGATATTTCCGTTGACGATGGAATGCTTGACCTGCTTGCGGTAAAAAAAATAAGTCTGCCGCAGTTTATGTCCGTTGCGGCAGACCTGTTTTCCGGAAAATCCATTACGGAGAAAGAGAGCATCCTGCATATCCGTGCACGATCGTTTGAAATTCAAACGGAGCAGGAGTTATGCAGTGATCTTGACGGCGAGTGCGGACCGGTACTCCCGCTGCGTGTTCATACCGTACCGTTGGCTCTTTCCGTTTATTGCTGAACGTTCTAACTTAATGTGTCCCTAGATAATGTGCAACAAATTGTTGTGCAGTGCGTCCGCTGCGTCCGCTGTGTGTCAGCTCCCAGCGAAGTCCCGCGAGATGCAGCTCTTCTTTTGTCAGTGCAATTCCTTTTTGTCGCAGGAGATAGTCGATGATCGCGAGATACTCTTCCTGATCCGGTGTATGATATTGGATGATGAGTCCAAACCGATCGGCGAGGGAAATGGTTTCGTGCATGGCGTCATCACGATAGAGCTCATCTTGCTGCCGGTCACGCCATGTCTCGCGTACGAGATGGCGGCGGTTAGAGGTCGCATAGAGGCGGACGTTCGGCGGACAGGATGAGACGCCGCCCTCGATGGCGGATTTGACCGTCTTGAACTCGGCGTCAGAATCCTCGAATGAAAGATCGTCGAGGAAAATGATGAATTTTTTACTTGCAAAGCGCCGCAGCTGTGCCATGATATCCGGGAGCAACCAAAGCTGATCCTTTGTGACCTGAAGGAGCCGCAGCCCCATATCGTCATACATGCCGGCAAGTGCTTTGACTGCCGTCGATTTTCCCGTGCCGCGTGCGCCGACGAGGAGCACATGGTTGGATGGCTTTCCCTCAACAAAAGAGCGCGTATTGTGGATGAGCTGCTCCTTTTGCCTTTCATATCCGACGAGGTCGCTCATGCGCGGCCGCTCAAAGTCTACAATTCCGCGCAGTGTATTTTCGGCGATATCCCAACAGAAGGCTGCGTAGGCGGCAAGATCGCCATAGCCGTATTTGGCATAGAAAGCAAGAAGAATTTCTGCGTATTCTTCCGGCGAGCTTGCGCCGGCAACGCCCGGGAGTAGAAAATCTTCCGTTTTTCCATATATATTCCGGGTCGGCTCGTAATTATCTAGGAGCGTTTCACCGAGAAATATACTCGTCGGTGCTGTGAGCAATGGATAGAGCAACCTGATGTCATGGTAAAAAACATCCCGCAGACTTGTACCGGGGGCAGATCCGTGCGTTCCATTGTCTCAGAGACGAGATTTGCCCGGCTCGTCAGGACGTGAAGCAAATAACGGGGCAGCAGGTTGCCGCTCAGCCCGTGCGTTTCTGCTGCGGCAATAAGGGCGGATATACAGTACTTTTTGGCAGTCGGTTCATCCTCAGGAGCAGTGAGAAATGAAAGAACAGGATCGTCGCGCAGAACGTCAAGCACGAGGAGATCAGACAGATTGACATTTTGACACATGATATTCATCCTTTCGGTGTAGAGAGAATCACGCATGGCGGCGTGATGAAATCCGAAGTTTGATTTGTATGTTGAAGCACTGTCAGCAGACGAAGATCTGTTGCCAACGTATCAAAAGCAAGCATCTCTTGCAGGAGAGAGAGCCGTCCCGAAAATGATCGGTTGTTTGAGGTTAAAAACTTTGCCGTTCGTGTGATAATGGGGAGGTGTGTATGCTCTTTGATTGCACGCAGCAGCTCTTGTCCACGTACATTGAAAGCGAGCGGGCGAATATAGGTCGCTCCATGGGTATCAAAACGTGCTGCCTGCGCCTTTTTGAATTTGATCAGGAGATGGAGGATAAGACGGGCAATGCGGCTGCGTGTATAGCGTTTTGTTGCCGCAGACGTGAGAAGGTCGTCATAGTCGTTCACTTTTTGGAGTGTGCGGATCAGACGATTTTCGATCCCTTCTGTAACACCGAGGATCTCCTCCCGTTCACTGTTGCTCGATGTGAGGAGGGTGTAGCGCAAGAGTGAGAGCAGCTTATTTTCGTTGGGGAGCTTTGTCTCGTACACTGTACGAAGATCGGCGTATACCGAGGGGGGGACGCTGTCGGCGAGTCGTTCCCACGGTGGTATACTCTCATAGAGCGCACTGCGAATCGAGGATGCACTTGTAATACCCGGATAGAGTGCGGTATCGTTATGGCTTGCTGTGCTGCGCGGGATGGCAATGGGGGAAATTTCGAAAGTACTCCGGCAAAGGGCACGTAAATACTCTATGGCAAGGATGTTATTTGGTAAACGCAGCATTTCTTCGGGGATACTTTTATCGGCTGCAGCACGTGACAGAGCTGCGGCATAGGAATCGCCTGCACTTATGTAGGAATGCAGACGTCCCTGAACGACCGGCGTATCAATCGACGCAGCGATGTACTTTAACAGCGCAATGTCGTGTGTCTCGGTGCCGAAAGCAAGGCGTTCGACAATACCGAGTGCTGCAAGCAGGGACACCCCGCCGCGTGCGAAGTCCTGCGCGCTTCGACAGGAAAAGACAAAGGGCAGTTCGAGAACAAGATCGGCGCCGCCCTCGACGGCATGCCGTGCCCGTGTCCATTTATCGAGTATACACGGTGTGCCGCGCTGGGAAAAACTGCCGCTCATAGCGATGATAATCCCATCTGATGAAGGGAACATACGGTGCAGCTCCGTTAGCTGATAGCGATGTCCATGATGAAAGGGATTGTATTCGGCGATAATGCCGATGGCGCGCATGACATTCCTCCCTTCCATAACTTAATTTATAGTTTAACAAAAATGAATTGGTATGTCTATAACACCTTCATAATCCTCATACAGGATTCCCCACTCCCCACATTTTACTATGCCGGGGATGGGGATTTTTGTTGTCTTCGTATCGTGCTGCCTGGTATTTCTGACAATGCTCTCTTAGGCGTAAGAAACAGCATAATCTACCAAGGGAAGGATAAAAAGTCTTATAATGACACCGACGTTATTTATGAGAAAATAAAGGAGGATATATGGGGTGCGTTTATGGATATGTTCGTGTCAGCAGCCGCGATCAGAATGAGGATCGTCAGCTGATTGCACTTGAGGAGGTTGGGATTTTCCGGAAAAACATCTATGTGGACAAACAATCCGGGAAGGACTTTGATCGCCCCGCCTATCAGGAGATGCTGCGGCGTTTGGGGCGGGACGATCTTTTGTATGGCGAATTGTCAAATCAAGTGCAACGACCTCTTATAGAAAACTTCATAGGGAGTCTGAAAGCCAAGGCATTTACGTGGACGCATGTTTAATTCGTCAAAGATCTCTTGGACGTGCTCTTGCGAAACGTCGGTAAGATCCTGCCCCTTGGGAAAATATTCCCTCAGCAGACCGTTCGTGTTCTCATTTGTGCCCCTCTGCCAAGGTTGATGTGGCTCCGGGAAATAGAATGGCACATGCAGTGCTGACGTAACTTCATCATGTCGGGCAAATTCTGTTCCGCGATCCGGCGTGATGGTTTTTACGGGAAGTCCCTGGAGGGCGCGAATTATGATGCGGCTGACCTGGCGTGCGTTCTTCTTGTCCGCCTTACCGCCGGCAACAAAGCGGCTCTTTCGGTCAACGAGCGTAACGAGGCAGGCTCTGCCTGTTTTTCCTGCAACGGTGTCGCTTTCCCAATCCCCAAGCCGTCTCCGATTATTTGCTGCACGCGGACGGGCAGAAAGTTCGTTGCTGACACGGATTTTTCCGCGACGCTCCACATATCCTTTCTTATGACGCGGTTTGCCCTTGTGCCGCAGCTTTCGCACTGCACCGCGTGCCCCGTGGGACAGCTTCTCATCGTCGAACAGACCTGCATAGATCCCTCGGTAGACAGTAGCGTAGCTGACGGACTCACAATGCTTTTCCAAACGCAAACCCCCTGCGATTTCTTCCGGCGACCATTGGTGCTGAATGAATTTGTCTTTTACGATTGTGCGCAAGTTGATGCTGTCCAACTTTTTATGGGGACGGCATTTCTTGCGCCGCTCACGGTAGTTCTCCTGCGCCAGTGCAGGGATATAGTCTTTCCCTAACGTGTTGCGGGAGATTTCCCGCGCAATCGTCGCTTTGTTTCTCCCTAGTTCGCCGGCAATCGTCGATAGATTTTTCCCCTGTGCGCGAAAAAACATTATCTTTTCCCGCTCAATTAGTGTAAGATGGTGATAGTGACACATAGGCTTCTCCTTGATCAATGTGGTCGTTGCAAACTCCATTGTATCAGATTCCTATGTGTCACGTTTTCTATTTTATCTGCTGTTGCACTTAGATTGTAAATTCAAGATATCAAAAGCATCGATCGACTCGGCAGGGATTATGCGGAGATCTTGTGGCAGTGGCGCATTTTAACAAAAGAAAAAGGAATTGATATTGTAGTGCTAGATATGCCGCTCCTCGACACGAGGCGCGGCAAGGATCTGATGGGGACGTTCCTGAGCGATATTGTATTGCAGGTGCTGTCTTTTGTGGCGGAGAGCGAGCGTGTCAACATCCGGCAGAGGCAGGCGGAGGGCATCGCCGCGGCGAAGGCACGAGGGGTACGATTCGGCAGACCGCGACGTCCGCTGCCTAAAAACTTCCCGGAGGTATATTGGCGTTGGAAGAATGCAAAAGTAACAGGGACAGCAGCGGCAAAGGAGTGCAATATGCCGCTTGCTACCTTTCGTTACCGTGCGGCAATCTATGGGAAAACGAAAGAATTGTGAATTGATTTTACATAAATGTGTAGTATTTTATAGGCCGGTCACTATCTATTTCGATTCTATAATACTACAAAAAGATAGGAGATTCTATCACAAAATCTGTCGCTTTATACTTTGAAGTTTATATAATAAATCAATAAATAATATACTACACGTTATTGTAATAGAAAATTTCTTACAAAAGGCTGCTCACTCAAAATCAAAAGAGGAGGAGCCTTTTTGATTGTTGGGATACAGGATGAGATTCTGCGCCTTCATGCGATGGGGCGTTTGAATGACCTCCTCGCGGATAAGACGACACGCGGCAATATCATATGGGCGACCGATGCCTATCGTGCGCGCGGCGATGCATATCGGCGCGACGAGGAGATGCTGCCGTCACTGATGACGGGGGCACAGTCGGACGCCATCAAGACGCGGGCGCGCAAGGCGATGGAGGAACAGTCGGCGCGCACGCGCAAGCACGCGGAGGTCTTTACGCCGCCCGGCATCTGCAAGCGCATGGTCGGGGAGGCGGATGCGGCATATTTTGACGGGGACGATCCTTTTTTGGATGCGGCGCGAGTTGTGTTCCCAAAACGGTGTAAATGGCAGCATTATGTCGATGCGCGGCGGCTGGAGATCACCTGTGGCGAGCTGCCGTATCTCGTGCAGCGATACGATGTTTCAACGGGTGAGGTCATCCCCCTGGAGGAGCGTCATGGAATACTCGACCGCAAGCTGCGCATTGTGAACGAAAACACCGGTGGCGAAGACGAATGGATGAAATGGGCGCTGCGGGCGTTTCAGGCGACGTACGGATACGAGTTTCAGGGGGACAACCTGCTGATCGCACGCGTGAATCTCTTGATGACATTCGAAGAATATCTCTATGCACGGTGGAAGCGAAAGCCACACGAGCGTGAGTATCGTGTATGCATCAAGACGATTGTGTGGAATCTATGGCAGATGGACGGACTGACGGGAACGATCCCCTATGCGGAACCGACGGGATATGCCGTGCAAGGCGGGCTTTTCGATCTACCCGATACCGCGTGTAGAAATCTACAGCCGTATTGCCGTGTTTACGATTGGCGGCGTGTTAACAGTTTAGAATATCGCAGGGCAAATACAGGAGGAAGGAATATGAAGTTCGACTTTGTGATCGGGAATCCGCCGTATCAGGATGAGACACTTGGGGAGAACAAGGGATTTGCGCCGCCGATTTATCATGAGTTCATGGATGCGTCCTATGAAGTTGCCAATGTCGTCGAGCTGATTCATCCCGCAAGATTCCTGTTCAACGCGGGGAGCACACCGAAGGCGTGGAACCAAAAGATGTTAAATGATGCGCATTTTAAGATTCTGCACTATGAAGCGGATGCAAGCAAGATATTCCCAAATACGGATATCAAAGGCGGTGTTGCGATCTCGTATCGCGACCGGAGCCGGGACTTTGGCGCGATTGAAGTATTTACAAAGTACGGCGAACTGAATGATATTTTGCATAAGGTCATGGACGCCGCTGATTTCAAAAGTATGAGTGATATTGTTGTGACACGAACGGCATACAGGCTGACGGATGCGATGCACAAAGAGCATCCGGAAGCAATCCGACAATTAAGCAAAGGTCATGCCTACGATATGTCGACGAATATTTTTGACCGCTTGCCGCAGATCTTCTTCGAGGAGAAGCCGACAGACGGAAAGAGCTATATTCGGATTCTTGGAAGAGAAAATAATGAGCGTGTGTATAAGTATTTACGCAGAGATTATGTTAGTAAGGTAAAAAATCTTGATAAATATAAAGTGTTTATTCCAAAAGCAAACGGAACAGGGCGTTTTGGTGAAGTTCTAACATCGCCTATTACAGCAGAGCCGGGGATAGGCGCAACAGAAACATTTTTGAGCATTGGAATGTTCGATATGGAAACTGAGATAAAGGCGGTTATTAAGTATATCAAGTCCAAATTTGCTAGATCTTTGCTAGGTGTTTTGAAAACTACACAGGATTTAACACCCGAAAAATGGAAATACGTCCCTCTGCAAGATTTTACGTCCGCCTCGGATATTGACTGGTCGGTATCCGTGGCGGAGATCGATAAGCAGCTCTATGCGAAGTACGGGCTGACGGAGGAAGAGACCCTGTTTATCGAGTCGCATGTGAAGGAGATGGCATGATGGCGGTGCAGATTCAAAGTTTCCGGCGCGTTGTGCCGATGATCTACGCCTACAATACGCCGGGGATTCCCTATCATGACGGCTGGACGAAGGTCGGCTATACGGAGCGGCAGTCCGTCGAGCATCGCATCGCACAGCAGACGCATACGGCAAATATCCGATGGGAACTCGCGTGGACGGACAACGCGATATTCAAGGACGGATCGGGCGAATACTTTACGGATCGTCATTTCCATGACTATCTCGAACAAATTGATGTGGAGCGCGAGCCGGGGACGGAGTGGTTTCACGCGGATGGGGATGCACTGCTGATTCATTTTAACCGCTTTGCCACACGCAAACAGGCGGTTGCTGCGGAACGCCGCGACTATACGCTGCGCGCCGAGCAGGCGGAGGCGGTACGGATGACGGCGGCATATTTCCACGGCGGCGGCAGTAAATTCCTATGGAATGCAAAACCGCGCTTTGGCAAGACGCTGACTGCCTATGACCTCGTTCGCCGCATGAAGCTGACAAACGTCCTTGTCGTGACGAATCGTCCGAGCATCGCAAACTCGTGGGCAGATGATTTTCGCACGTTTTTCGGATGGCGCGATCATTACTTCTTTGTCTCGGACACGGCGGCGCTCGCGGGAAAGCCCGGCGTACTCTCGCGCGCGCAGTATATGAATCGTCTCGATGATGAGGACGATGCGCCCGCGTGCATGGCGGCGTTTGAATCCCTGCAGGGGCTCAAAGGCTCTATTTATTTTGGCGGGGAACATGATAAGCTCAAATGGATCAGCGATTTGACGTTTGACCTTCTCATTGTGGATGAGGCGCAGGAGGGCGTCGATACGTTCCGTACGGATCGGGCGTTTGAGTTTATCAACCGCAAGTACACGCTCTATCTTTCGGGGACGCCGTTCAAGGCGCTTGCGAGCGATCAATTCACGTCGGAGCAGATTTTTAACTGGTCATATGCGGACGAGCAGGCGGCAAAGGAGACGTGGGAGGGCGAGGAATATAATCCGTACGAGTGTCTGCCGCATATGGCGATGTATACGTACCGGCTCTCGCCGATGATCGCCGAGGAAGCGGCGCGCGGGATTGACCTCTCCGGGGAGGACGAGCGTATCGATTATGCGTTTGATCTCAATGAGTTCTTTGCCACGAATGAGGCGAAGCGTTTTGTTCACGAGGAGGAGGTCAAGAAGTTCCTCCGGGCGCTCGTAACGAATGAGAAATATCCGTACTCGACACAGGAATTGCGGGACGAGCTGTGCCACACGCTATGGCTGCTGAATCGTGTGGCGAGTGCGAAGGCGCTCGCGAAGCTCCTCAAGGAAGACCCTGTCTTTTGTGATTACGAGGTCGTACTGGCGGCGGGAGACGGGATCATCGCGTCGGATGACGAGAGCGCGGCGGCGTTTGACCGCGTAAAGGCTGCCATTCGCGACCACGATAAGACGATCACACTGAGCGTGGGGCAGTTGACGGTGGGCGTTACGATTCCGGAGTGGAGCGGCGTGTTGATGCTGTGCAATCTGCAAAGTCCTTCGTCCTATATGCAGGCGGCGTTCCGTGCGCAAAATCCCTGCGCCATGACGAAAAACGGAAGCCGCCTGCGCAAGGAGACGGCGTATGTATTCGACTTTGATCCCGCGCGTACGCTCATCATCTTTGATGCCTTTGCGAATAATCTGTCGCCCCGCACGGCGGACGGCGGAGGAACGAGCGATGATCGGAAGGAAAATATTCGTCGGCTACTGAATTTCTTCCCCGTGCTCGGCGAGGACGACGAGGGGCGCATGGTGGAGTTGGACGCCGCGCAGGTGCTCTCGATTCCACGCAAACTGAAGAGCGAGGAGGTTGTACGGAGCGGTTTTATGTCGAATTTCCTCTTTCAGAAAATTGCCAATGTGTTCGGCGCTCCGGGGATCGTGAAGGAGATTGTAGAAAAGCTCGCCCCCGCGCAGGAAGAGCCGAAAAGGAAGGGGCAAGTCGGATTAGAGCGTTTGTCGGAGGTGTCCGTGGATGCGGACGGCGCGGTAGAGGTTCCGGGCGAGATCGTCATCGGAAAGACGCAGGATATTTTCGGCAAGAAGATCTATGAGGAGATAGAGGCACAGCTTTCCACCGAGATGGAAGAAATCGCGGATACGGCAAGCGACTATGCCGCCGTGAATCAATCGGTGGACAGGCTCGCGGAGGCGATGAAGGCACAGCTCAAGGAGCGTGTCGTTGCGCCGCTCGCAGATGCCTATACGGTAAAAAAGGGCGCGCTGAAAAAAGTGGAGCGCCAAGTGGAGAGCGACGTCGAACGCAGCATCGACCGCATCCGTGCGGACTACAACCGGAAGACAAATATCGTTACGGCACAGCTCAATGAAAAACGTCGAACGGCTGAGACACAGGCGGAAACGGATGCCGCCGATGCGGCGTATCATGCGGGAATCGAAGAGGCGCTGCAAGAGTTCAAGGATGCGGTGCAGACGGTTGTGCAGGAGACGATCGCGCAAAAGCCGCAGGAATTGGTCGAACGGATGGAGCGGGACAAGGCGGAGGCGGTGAAAAAAGCTGCCGAGGATCGTGTGCGTGTGCATTTGCGCGGCTTTGCACGGACGATTCCGAGCTTTATCATGGCATATGGGGACGAGAATCTCACGCTGCAAAATATTGACGATTATACGGAGGACGATGTATTCGCCGAGGTCACGGGGATTACGGAGGAGGATTTTCGCTTCCTGCGCGACGGCGGAGACTATGTGAATCCGGAGACGGGGGAGACAGAGCGCTTTGCCGGGCATCTATTTGACGAAACCGTATTCAACGACGCTGTTCGGGAATTTCTGAAGAAAAAGGAAGAACTCGCGGATTATTTTGACGAGACGCAGACGGAGGATATTTTCGATTATATCCCGCCGCAAAAGACGAATCAGATCTTCACGCCGCGGCGCGTCGTCGTGCAGATGGCGGATGCGCTGGAGGAGAACAATCCCGGATGCTTTGACAATCCGGAGGCGACGTTCGCCGATCTCTACATGAAGTCGGGGCTGTATATCACGGAGGTCGTGAAGCGGCTCTTCCGCTCGCAGCGCATGAAGGAGCTATATCCGGATGACAAGGCGCGCATTCGGCATATATTGCAGCATCAGGTGTACGGGATGGCGCCGACGCGGATCATCTATCTGATTGCGACGAATTATATTCTCGGGTTTGACAAGATGCTAAAAGATGAGACGCAGCATTTCGTCGAGGCGGATGCGGCGCAGGCGTCGAAGGAGGGGAAACTCGCGGATCTGGTCGAAAAATGTTTTGGATGAACCGGGCGGAGCAGTATGTTCTTGCTCCGTTTTTTATTGCCTAGGGCAATTTTCGTGAATAATTTCACAAATATAATTGATTTTTCTGAATGAGAATGCTATAATATTTCAATAGATGATGTCTATTATTATAGTCCATTCTATATCATGTCGCTTATTGATGAAATGGGCGGCAGGAGTACTTTCTTAAGGAGGAAATACTTATGAAAATCACTGTGGTTGGTGCCGGCAACGTTGGCGCTACGGTAGCAAATGTCCTCGCGATCAAGAAGTTTGCAAGTGAAATTGTCCTCATCGACATCAAGGAAGGCGTCTCCGAAGGTAAGGCAATGGACATGATGCAGTCGGCACATGCCCTTGGATATGATACGACGGTGCGCGGCGTGACGAACGACTATGCGGCAACGGCAGGTTCGGATGTGGTTGTTGTGACGTCCGGTCTCCCGCGCAAGCCGGGCATGACGCGTGAGGAACTGGTCGGCGTCAATGCAAAGATCGTCAAGAGCGTTGTCGGAGAGGCGCTGAAACATTCCCCGAATGCGATCTTTATCATCATCTCGAACCCGATGGATGCGATGACCTATCTTACGCTGAAAGCTACGGGGCTCCCGCGCAACCGCGTCATCGGCATGGGCGGTATGCTCGACAGCAGCCGGTTCCGCTATTATCTGTCGGAAGCGCTCAACAAGGCGGGACATCCAGCGACGCCGACGGATGTCGACGGCATGGTCATCGGCGGTCACAACGACAAGACGATGGTTCCGCTCGTCAGCATCGCGACGCTCCGCGGCATCCCCGTGACGCAGCTCCTCTCGAAGGAAGTGCTCGACGATGTGGTGCAAAAGACGAAGGTCGGCGGTGCAACGCTGACGGGGCTGCTCGGTACGTCCGCATGGTATGCGCCCGGCGCATCGGCGGCCGCGCTCGTCGAGGCGATCGCGCTTGATGCGAAGAAGGTCATTCCCTGCTGTGTCTACCTCGAAGGGGAGTACGGAGAGAAGGAACTCTGCGTCGGCGTTCCCATCGTGCTCGGCAAGGACGGCTTCGAAAAGGTTGTCGATGTCAAGCTTGAGGGCGAAGAGAAAGCGAAGTTTGACGAGAGCGTTGTCGCGGCACGCGAAGTCAACGCACAGCTCGGCGACGCGCTGAAGTAAAAACTGCATAAAATTTGGTGTAAAAATGGCCTTTGCATGTGTTGCAGGGGTCATTTTTATTTAAGTTTTTGAAATACAAACCGATCTTCTTTATAGAGAATAGTTTGTTAATAGTAAAAGGGAGGTGTGAATCGTGCTTGAACGTGTTGAGCGGGTGATGGGGATCAAACGGGTGAAATTCAACAATGATGAGCTTTTTGAGCGGAGAAAAGGCTTTGAGGAAAAAGAGGAACGCGGAGCTTTCGCTTCGATCTTCGAAGATGAGATGCAAAAGAAGCGAAAAAAATCGGACGGTGACGTGCAGCCCAAAAGTGACGCATATACGCTTGAGGTAGGGCGCGCGACACAATCTCTCTTTTATCAAGGGCAAGTTGACATCTCCGGTATAAAGGAAAAACTCCCCAATGCCGGATGACGTGAAAGGAATGCGGCTGGCGCTTGCCGAAGCGGAGCGTGCCTATGCGCTCGGTGAGGTGCCCATCGGTGCGGTCGTCATGGACGGCGCCGGGAACATCGTCTCGACGGGGCATAATCTGCGCGAATCGGAACATGATGCCACAGCACACGCCGAGCTCATCGCCATCCGTCGTGCGTGCCGTGCACTGGGGCGTTGGCGTCTGACGGGGATGACGCTCTATGTGACGATCGAGCCGTGTCCCATGTGCGCAGGGGCGATTGTGATGAGCCGCATCAGCCGTGTTGTCTATGGCGCTGCCGACAGCAAGGCGGGCGCATGTGAGTCTCTGTTCAATATCCCCGGCTGCATGACGCTCAATCATCGACCGGAGGTATACGGGCAGGTCATGGCGGACGAATGTCATGCGATCATGCGGCGGTTCTTCAATGAACGGCGAAAAAAAGAATATGACCGATGAATGACCGACGTCTTTGGGCGTCGGTTTTTGTGTTCTAGCGCTGTACATCTTTCTTTTATGCGGCGGATTTGTTATAATGGGACATATTTTTGTTGATGAGGAGTGAATCGCATGAAGCTGGTTGTAACGATCGTCGGACGCGATCAAGTCGGTATCGTGGCGATGGTGAGCGGGATTCTCGCGGAGCAGCGTGTGAATATCGTAAATGTGAATCAAAATATCATGGACGGTTTTTTAATATGGTGATGATTGCCGAGATGCCCGACGATGCAGGGATGCGTCTGAAGGAACTGCAAGCTCTGCTGCGAGAAAAGGGTGAAGAGTACGGGCTTGACATCAAGTTGCAGCATCAGGAAATCTTTCAAGTAATGCACAGCATCTAGGTGGGGAGCGGCAGATTGATTACTTTTGAGGATATTCGGGAAACCAACCGAATGATTACGGAGAACCGTCTCGATGTGCGAACCATCACGATGGGCATTTCGCTGCGGGACTGTGCGCATCCGAACATCGAACAGTTTTGCCGGAATGTGTACGAAAAGATTACGCATTCGGCAGAGTTTCTTGTGCGGACGGGCGAGGACATCGAGGCGGAATACGGTATTCCCATCATCAACAAGCGCATCTCCGTGACGCCGATTGCGATTGCGGCGGACGCATGTCAAACAGATTCCTTCGTGCCGGTTGCTGAGGCGCTTGACCGCGCGGGAAAGGCGGTTGGCGTGAACTTCATCGGCGGGTTCTCTGCGCTCGTGGAGAAGGGATTTACACACGGTGACCGCGTGCTCATCGACTCGATTCCGCAGGCGATGGCGGCGACGGATATTGTCTGTTCGTCGGTGAATATAGGCTCGACGAAGGCGGGCATCAATATGGATGCGGTGCGCGAGATGGGCGATATGATCAAGCGGACGGCGGAGCTGACGCGTGAGCAGGAAGCGATCGGCTGTGCGAAGATCGTTGTGTTCTGCAATGCACCGGGGGATAATCCGTTCATGGCGGGCGCGTTCCACGGTGTTGCCGAGGGTGACCGTGTGATCAACGTCGGCGTCAGCGGTCCCGGAGTGGTCAAACATGCGCTTGAGGATCTCAAGGGTGCGGACTTCACCGAGATCGCCGAGACGGTGAAGCGCACGGCGTTCAAGATCACGCGTGTGGGACAGCTCGTTGCACGGGAAGCCTCGCGCCGTCTCGGTGTGCCGTTCGGCATCATCGATCTCTCGCTTGCGCCGACCTCGGAGGTCGGGGACAGCGTTGCGCGCATCCTTGAGGAAATGGGGCTCGAGGCGTGCGGCGCACCGGGGACGACGGCGGCGCTCGCGCTGCTGAACGATGCGGTGAAAAAGGCGGTCTGATGGCAAGCTCCCACGTCGGCGGACTCTCGGGGGCGTTTATCCCCGTGAGCGAGGACGAGGGTATGATCGACGCGGTGCAGCGCGGCAGTCTTTCCATCGAAAAGCTCGAGGCGATGACCTGCGTCTGCTCGGTCGGGCTCGATATGATCGCGATCGAGGGCGATACGCCCGCAGCGACAATCGCGGGCATCATCGCGGACGAGGCGGCGATCGGCATGGTCAATAACAAAACCACGGCGGTGCGCGTGATCCCCGTGCCGGGGAAGAAGGTCGGCGAGGGCGTCTCGTTCGGCGGTTTGCTCGGTTATTCGCCGATCGTGCCCGTGCGGAGTGCGTTCAGCTCCGCGGCATTCATCGCGCGCGGCGGGCGCATTCCGGCGCCGACGCGCTCCTTAACGAACTAATATATATTAGACTGTGATTTTATGAGAGTAACGAAAGCAATCAAGGCGGAACAGCTCCGCATCCTCCGCGAAATGTATCCAAACGCGCAGCCGGCACTTCACTTTGCCACCCCGTTCGAACTCCTCGTCGCGGTGATTTTATCCGCACAATGCACAGACGCCCGCGTCAATATCGTGACGAGCCGGCTTTTCCCCCGTGCGAACACACCTGAGGCGATCGCGGGACTTGGGCAGTCGCAGCTTGAAGAGGCGATACATGACTGCGGATTTTTCCGCATGAAGGCAAAGCATATCATTGAGACCTGCGATATCCTGCTGAGGGAATACGGCGGTGAGGTTCCGGCGGACTTTGAGGCGCTGCAAAGGCTCCCGGGCGTCGGGCGCAAGACGGCGAATGTCGTTATGAGCGTGGCGTTTCACATCCCTGCCATCGCGGTCGATACACATGTGTTCCGCGTATCGAACCGCCTGCATCTCGCTGTCGGAAAGACACCGCTTGAGGTTGAGAAGGGGCTGCAAAAGGTGATCCCGCGTGCAGACTGGAGTGATGCGCATCACTGGCTGATCCTGCACGGGCGGCGTCTCTGCAAGGCGCGCAAGCCGCTGTGCGGGCAGTGCCCAATCGCGCCTGTGTGTCCGAGTGCCGCCTAACAGGGGGGAGCTGCCCCTCTGCGCGGCATATGCTGTGATAAGGTAGTAGGAGGAATCTATTATGATTATTGTTATGAGTCCCCGTGCGACACAGGAGAATGTTGACCGTGTCATGGCAAAAATCGAGCAGGCAGGTCTGCACATTCACCCGTCGCGCGGCGAGGATCGTCTGATTATCGGTGTCATCGGGGATAAGAAGGCGATCTCGGCGCTGGAGATGAACATGATGGAAGGCGTTGAAAAAACAGTCCGCATCACGGAGAAATATAAGCTGGTCAGTCGTGATTTCCACCCTGCAAATACGATCGTCGATGTTGCAGGCTTCCCGGTCGGCGGCGAGCAGCTTGCAATCATGGCGGGGCCCTGTTCAGTCGAGAGCTACGATCAGCTCTATGAAATCGCGGTTGCGGTTAAGGCGGCGGGCGCACAGTTCCTGCGCGGCGGCGCGTTCAAGCCGCGGACAAGCCCCTATGATTTCCAAGGACTGGGGCTTGAGGGGCTCAAGATTCTGCGTGATGTTGCGGACAAGACGGGACTGCGCGTCGTCACGGAGATCGTGGATAAGGACGATCTCGAGGCGGTCTCGGAGTATGCCGACCTCCTGCAGATCGGCGCGCGCAATATGCAGAATTTCCAAATGCTCAAGGCGATTGGAAAATCGCAGAAGCCTGTTCTCTTTAAGCGCGGTCTCTCGGCGACCATCAGCGAGTGGCTGAACGCGGCTGAGTACATCGCATCGGGCGGCAACGAGAACATCATCTTCTGCGAGCGCGGTATCCGCACATTTGAGACCTACACGCGCAACACGATGGATCTCAACGCGGTCGCGGCGCTCAAGGAGCTGACGCATTTCCCGGTCATCGCAGACCCCAGTCACGGGACGGGGCGTTGGCGGATGGTGCGTCCGATCGCGCGCGCTTCGGTCGCGGTCGGCGCCGACGGGCTCATCATTGAGGTACACTGTCACCCAGAATTGGCTCTTTCCGACGGCGATCAGAGTCTCATTCCGCGGAAATTCGAGATACTCATGGACGAGGTGCGTCAGATCGCTCCGGCGGTTGGACGCAGGGTATGAGCAGGATAAACCTCGCCGTCATCGGCGTTGGACTCATCGGCGGATCGCTCGGGCTTTGCCTGAAGAATAAACTCGGCGATGCGATTCATATCACGGGGCTCTGCCGCACGGAAGAATCCATGCGGCGGGCGGTGGAGATGGGTGCCGTAGACGAGGCGACCGCCGATATTGCAGCGGTCGTCGGTGATGCGGATATCGTGTTCCTTAGCCCTCCGGTGCTCCAAATCGTCCCGATGGTCGAGCGCATTCTGCCGTTTCTAAAGCCGGGGACGATTCTCACGGATGCCGGGAGTACGAAGGGATTCCTGTGCGAGGCACTGAAAAAAATTCTGCCGCCCTCCATTTACTACATCGCAGGGCATCCCATGACAGGGCGCGAGAAAAGCGGGGTAACGGCGGCGACGAAGGATCTCTTTCGCGGCAAGGCGTATGTGATCATCGAGGATCCCTCAGTGCCGCCGGAGGTGATGGAACGACTGATGCGTATCCTGCGGTACACGGAGGCGAACTTCACGACGCTCGATCTTGCGCGTCATGACCGCTGTGCTGCGGTCATCAGCCATGTACCGCATCTTGCAGCGGCGGCGCTCGTGACCCTGCTCAACCGCAGCGGGGACGATCTGGATTCCTGTCTCAAGCTCATCGGCGGGGGGTTCAAGGATACGACGCGCATCGCTTCCTCAAACGCGGACATGTGGGCAGATATCTGCATGACGAACCGCAAGCCGATCGTCGACGCACTGCATGAGATGCAGGCGATCCTCGGGACGGTCGCGGATGCGGTCGAGCGGGGAGATCGTGCGGCAATTTACGATTATTTCACAGCATCAAAACAGCGTCGCGACAGTATTCTGCACGATGCCGGGCAAAAATTTGATACGAATTGAGGTTTTTTTGAATTTTTTGCAGGAAACCTCTTTTTTTTAGAACGTACATATGATACAATAGATTCAAACGTATGCACGTCAGTCTACAAGGGGGTATGGCAGTGAAGAAAACAAGAATATCCACACGACGACAGTCTGAGATCCTGCAATACATCAAGGATTTCCTGGTCGACAAGGGATATCCGCCGTCGGTGCGCGAGATTGGCACTGCGGTCGGACTCAAATCCAGCTCGACGGTGCACCGCTATCTCGCCATGCTCGAAGAGAACGGTGCGATTCGCCGTGATGCGACAAAGCCGCGAGCCATCGACATCATGGGAGAGAACCCGTGGGGGAGAACGATTCCCATCCCGCTTGTCGGTACGGTGACGGCAGGCGAGCCGATCCTCGCCGAGCAGAACGTGGAGGAGATTTTCTCGTTCCCGCGTGCACTCATTGGCACGGCGGAGGATGTGTTCATGTTGCGGATTCAGGGCGACAGTATGATCAACGTTGGTATTTTTGACGGCGATTTCGTATTGGTACGCCAGCAGCCGACGGCGAACAATGGTGATATTGTTGTTGCGCTGATCGACGGTGAGACGGCGACGGTGAAGCGGTTCTATCGTGAAAAGACGTGCATTCGCCTTCAGCCGGAGAACGACTCAATGGAGCCGTTCTACGAGACGGATGTGCAGATCATGGGTAAGGTCATCGGACTTTACCGCCATATATAGGATGTGTGAGGGAGCGTTGCGCGAAAAGCGCGGCGCTCCCTTTTCATTTTCAGGGAAGAATGTTATAATATCTCTGTTTTTCTGACAGAATGAGGCGAACTATGGCAAAGGCGGAACTTCGCAGCGGATATACGACCGGTGCGTGTGCGGCGGCAGGGGTAAAGGCAGCATTTTTATTTCGTGCGGGCGAGGACTGGCATGAGGTGGAACTCATGGCGCTCGACGGCACGCCGCTGACGATCCCTGTGAAGGCGGTAGAAGAGACCCCGGACGGCATACGCGCAGAGGTGGTAAAGTTCTCGGGGGACGACCCGGACATCACGAACGGCGCATCCGTGTTCACGACGCTGACATTGCGCAATGATATATCTTGCATCGAATTTCGTGCGGGTGAGGGCGTCGGCACGGTGACAAAACGCGGCATGAGTCTCCCCGTGGGAGAGCCCTCCATCAACAAGGGGCCGCGCGAACTCATTCGCCGCGTCGTAGAGGAGATGACAGGAAGTGCGGACTTCGGCGCCGTTGTTACCATCTCCATTCCCGCCGGGGTCGAGCTCGCAAAGAAAACGCTCAACCCCGTGCTCGGCATTGAGGGTGGGATCTCCGTCATCGGCACAACGGGTGTGCTCCGTCCGATGTCCGAGGAGGCGTTCAAGGATTCCCTCGTGCCGCAGATCGACGTCGCTCTTGCCGCAGGGCTTGACACATTGGTATTCGTGCCGGGCAAGATCGGCGAGCGCATCGCGCTCGCTATCGGCGTGCCGCAGGAGGCTGCCGTCGAGACGAGTAATTTTATTGGATTCATGCTCGACAGCGCGGCGGAGCGCGGCGTTAAAAATGTGGTCATTCTCGGACATACGGGAAAACTCGTGAAGATTGCGGCGGGCGTGTTCCACACGCACAACCGCGTCGCGGACGCGCGCCTTGAGACACTGGCGGCGTATGCGGCGGCGGAGGGGATGAGCACCGAGGGCGTGCGGACGATCCTCGCCTCGAACACGACGGAGGACGCGATGGAGTGCATCGCGGCGGCAGGGCTCGCGGATGCGGTCTGTGCCGCGATCGCCGAACGCGTTCATGTGCGTGCGGAGCGGTACCTCTTTGGCAAGGTGCGCGTCGGCGCGATCATGGTGAATTTTGCCGGGGATATTCTCGGTGTGGATGCCGCGGCGCGCGCAATTGCGCGGGAACACGGATGGAGACTTTGACGATGACACATCGGATCATTGTGGTGGGCATAGGGCCCGGGGATTCTTCCTATCTTTTGCCAAAAGCACAGAATTATATCGAAAATGCGCGTATACTCATCGGTGGTCATCGTGCGCTTGCGAATTATTCGGACGGGCGCGCAAAGGAATGTTCGATTGGCGCGGATATCCCCGCCGTGCTGGAGTTCATTCGAACTTCGCTCTCTGAGGACGACGTTGTGGTGATGGTATCGGGAGACCCGGGCTATTATTCGTTGCTGGACGCGCTGCGCCGGACATTTCCGATCGACCGAATCGAGGTCGTCCCCGGCATCAGCTCACTTCAGCTTGCCTTTGCGCGGCTCGCACTGCCGTGGCACGGCGCGCGTCTGCTGAGTTTTCACGGGCGCGAACCGCTGCCTGCGGAACTGACATATGCACCGGCGGCAGTGCTGGGTATGCTGACGGACGGGAAAAATAACTCGCAGACGATTGCGGCGCGCCTCTTGCAACACGGCTGGCACGGTGCGGATCACATGTATATTTGTACGCGCCTTTCCTACGAGGACGAGCGCATCGTTGCGACGGCGCTCGGCGCGGCGGTGTGCGAGCCTGCCGTTGGACACGGCGTCATTATTGTCTGTGCAAATGAGGAGAACATAGAATGAATATTGGAATCAAAGACGAAGACTTCGTGCGTGGGAAAGTTCCCATGACGAAGGAAGAAATACGTATCCTGACGCTGGTCAAGGCGCGTATCACGCCGGATGCCGTCGTCTACGACGTCGGTGCGGGGACAGGATCGATCTCCATCGAGGCGGCGCGCATGGCGCCGCAGGGACACGTCTATGCGATTGAGAAGAATCCTGACGGGATCGCGCTCATCGCGGAGAATGCTAAGAAATTCGGCGCAGAAAATATTACCGTTGTGGAGGGGACGGCACCCGATGTGCTCGCGGATCTGCCGGCGCTCGACGCTGCGATTATCGGCGGGAGCGGGCGGAAACTTGCGGACATTCTCGACATCATCGGCGCACGCCTGCGTCCGCAGGGGCGCATCGTCGCGAATGCGATCACGATGCAGACGGTTGCAGCGTGTCTCGATTATTTCCACGCGCATAAGGACGACTATTCTTATGAGGCAGTACAGGTGCAGATCAATCGATTGGAGCGTGTTGGTCCCTACGATATGGCAAAGGCGCTCAATCCCATCTATATCATTACGGCAGAGAGAAAGTGAGGAGAGCAGATGATTCATATTGTTGGAGCGGGGCCCGGAGATCCGGAGCTGATCACGGTCAAGGGCGCGCGCTATCTTGCTGAGGCGGATGTGGTGATCTATGCGGGATCGCTGGTCAATCCTGCCCTGCTCAATTACTGCAAAAAGGACGCGGAGATTCATAATTCGGCGCATATGACGCTCGACGATGTTGTCGAGGTCATTGCCCGTGCGGAATCCGATGGGAAAATGACGGTGCGCCTGCATACGGGAGACCCTGCGATCTACGGCGCGATACAGGAACAGATGGACGCGTGGAAAAAGCGCGGGTTCGAATACGACGTCACGCCGGGCGTCAGCTCCTTCCTCGGGACGGCGGCGGCGCTGCGGCAGGAGTATACGCTGCCTGGCATCTCGCAGACCGTTATCATCACGCGCAACGAGGGGCGTACCCCCGTGCCGGAGCGTGAGAAGCTGCGCAGTCTCGCGGCGCATCATGCGACGATGTGCATTTTCCTTTCGATCTCTATGATCGAAGAGGTCGTCGCGGAACTCACGGCAGGCGGCTACGAGATCACGACGCCGATTGCCATTGTTCAGCGCGCAACGTGGCCGGAGCAGAAGATTCTGCGCGGTACGCTCGAGACGATTGCCAAGCAGGTGGCGGAAGAGGAGATCGACCGCACGGCGATGATCGTTGTCGGCGACTGTCTCAATACGGAATATGAGCTTTCACGGCTCTATGACTCCGGTTTCTCGCACATGTTCCGGGACGCAAAGAAATGAGAACCGCGCTCTTTGCGCTGACGCAGGGCGGTGTACGCTTGGCACTGCGTCTCCACGATGCTGAAGGCGGCAAAGGGACGCTCTTTTTCCCTGAGCGGATGCGGGAGCAGGTACCTGCCGAGCGCAAGGTACAGTATTTCGTTCGGCTTGCAGATGTCATGCAGGATGCGTTCGGACGCTATGACACGCTTGTCTGTGTAATGGCGACGGGAATTGTCGTCCGCATGATCGCGCCCTATATCAACAGCAAGCTGTACGACCCCGCCGTTCTCGTCTTTGACGAGCAGGGGCGGCACGGCATCAGCCTGTTATCGGGGCATGTCGGCGGGGCAAACGAGTGTACGCAGCGCCTCTGCGCAGTGATCGGCGCCGATCCCGTCATCACGACGGCGACGGACGTGACAGGCGTACGCGCCCCCGATGCGATCGCGGCACGGCTCGCACTGCGCCCCGAGCCAAAGGCGGCGATACAGGTGCTGAACAGTGCACTGCTGGAGGGGAAATGGCTCGATTACTTCCTCGATAGGGCGGTAGCGCAGCATGAATTTTATGAGGCAGGACTGTGCGGCGAGGGGATTTCGGCTGCACCGTTTGAGGGGATTCTTCCGCCTCCGGAGGAGGCACAGTACCGCGTGGTTGTCACTGCGGCGGAGCGTGTTCCGGACGCGTCGGAGATGCCTATGCGGACGCTCTATCTCGTGCCGCGCCGCCTGATTGCGGGCGTCGGATGCCGCGCGGGTGTGCCGGAGGAGGAGATTATGCGTGCGCTGACCGAAGCGTGCGCGCAGATCGGACGTGAGGTCTCGGCGATCTCAGTGCTCGCAAGTACTGAGGTCAAACGTGACGAGCCGGGACTCCTCGCGGCGGCGCGCACACTGAACCGCGAGATTATCTTTTACGCGCGCGAAGAACTCGCGCAGATGGTGGAACAATATGGACTAAAAGAGTCTAATTTTGTCAAGCAGACGATCGGCGTCGGGAATGTCTCCGAGGCGGCGGCGCTCTGTG
This sequence comes from Selenomonas sp. oral taxon 137 str. F0430, assembly GCF_000183625.1. Lineage (NCBI taxonomy): Bacteria > Bacillati > Bacillota > Negativicutes > Selenomonadales > Selenomonadaceae > Selenomonas > Selenomonas sp. oral taxon 137. The sequence continues at coordinate 60,248 of NZ_AENV01000013.1, read as the reverse complement.
CGGCAGGAAAAAGCGGCGGGCGCATGGCGCTCGGCAGAACGGTATTAGGGAAAGTGACGGTGGCACTCTTATGGGAAAAATAAGCGTTGTGGGCATCGGCCCCGGCAGTCTGGACGATATGACGTACCGCGCGCGGCGCACAATTGAGGAGGCGACGGTGGTCGTCGGGTACAAGCGCTATGTGGAGCTGATCGAGGATATTATCAAGGATAAGAGAGTCCTCGACACGGGCATGACGCAGGAAATCGACCGCTGCCGCGCGGCGCTCAAGGAAGCGATGGATGGGGAAACGGTCGTCGTCATCTCGAGTGGCGATGCCGGAATTTACGGTATGGCGGGGCTCGTGCTCGAGCTGCTGGTCAAGATCGACGAGGCGGAGCGCCCCGAGTTCGGTGGGATCGTTCCCGGCGTCTCGGCGATGAGTGCGGCGGCGGCGCTGCTGGGCGCGCCCATCATGCACGACTTTGTCGTCATCAGCCTTTCCGACCTCCTGACGCCGTGGGAGATCATTCAGGAGCGTGCGGAGCTTGCGGCAAAGGGCGACTTTGTCGCAGCGCTCTACAATCCGCGCAGCCACAAGCGCGTCGGTCAGATCAACGCCGTGCAGGACATCTTCCTGCGCTATCGTTCGCCGGAGACGCCTGTCGGCGTCGTGACGGGCGCGAGCCGCGACAATGAGGCGGTGCTCATCTCGACGCTTGGTCATTTCACGAATGAGGACATCAATATGTTCTCGCTCGTCATCATCGGCAACTCTAAGACGCGCTCCGTCGGCGACTGGATGATTACGCCGCGCGGCTATCAAAAGAGGGAGCCTGGACTGTGATTTTTGTAGCATCGGGAACGCAGGACGGGCGCGAACTCGTGCGCCGTCTCTGCGCCGCAGGGCATGATGTAGCGGCGTCCGTCGTCAGTTCCTATGGCGAGCAGCTTCTTGCCGCACAGCGCACCGAGGGCGGCGGAAAGCTCATCATCAACGACACGCCGCTTGACGAGCAGGGCTTATTGGATTTTTTCAAGGAACATGACATTCGCATCTTTGTCGATGCGACGCATCCCTATGCTGTCAATGTGTCGCGCAACGCGATGACGGCATGTGCGGCGGCGGGGCTTCCGTACATCCGCTATGAGCGCGACGTGACCGATATTTCCTACGAGAACGTACATCTCGTGCACGGTTATGAGGAGGCGTGCGAGACGTGCGCCCGTCTTGGGAAAACGGTGTTTTTAACGACGGGCAGCCGTAATCTCGAGCGGTTCGTCAAGGCGCCGGCGCTGAAGGACTGCACCTTGATCGCGCGCGTCCTGCCGACGGCGGAGGTCGTGGAGCTCTGCGAAAAACTCGGGCTGACGCCCGCGCAGATCATCGCGATGCAGGGGCCTTTTTCGCGGGAAATGAACCGCAGTATGTATGAAAAATACGATGCCGACGTGATCGTGACTAAGAACAGCGGTATGGTCGGCGGTACGGATGAGAAATTCCAAGCGGCGGAGGATCTCGGTCTGCCCGTGGTCGTCATCGACCGCCCCGTACTGGACTATCCGCATTTGGCGCATACATTTGAGGAAGTGTTGAAATTTGTCGATTCCAAGTGCGAATCGTAAGAAAGAATAGGAGAATCACAATGGATTTTATCAAAGAGCCGATGGCTATTGAGAACCGCAGTATGGAGCTGATCGCACCGCATCTTGCGGAGCTGGGGCTCGACGAGGCGGCGACGAAGGTGTATTCGCGTCTCATCCACGCGTCCGGCGACGTCGGCTATGCGCCGATCATCCGCGTGCATCCGGAGGCGATCGCGGTTGCGATGGACGCACTGCGCAAGGGGGCGCACATCTATACGGACGTTGAAATGGTGCGCACGGGCATCAATAAGAAGAAGCTCGCGTCCTTTGGCGGAGAGGTACACTGCCTCGTTGCCGATCCGGACGTCGCCGTCCGCGCGAAGCAGGAGGGCATCACACGCTCGATGATCGCGATGCGTCAATTCGGTCAGGATTTGAACGGCAGCATTATTGCCATCGGCAACGCGCCGACGGCGCTCTTTGAAGTGCTTCGCATGGTGCGCGAAGAGGGGATTCGTCCCGCCTGCATCGTCGGCATCCCTGTCGGCTTTGTCGGTGCGGCGGAGTCGAAGGCGGAGCTCGCGGCGAACGGCATCGTTCCCTATATCACGGTAGAGGGAACGAAGGGCGGCAGCCCCATTGCGGCGGCGGCGGTCAATGCGATGATGTATCTGATCGACAATACGCGTCCCTGATCGGGGAGAGGAGCGCTTATGGAGTGGAATATCCCGCGCATCGTCGTTGCGGCAACGCAGTCGGGCGGCGGCAAGACGACGCTCGTCACGGGGCTCCTCGCGGCGCTGCACGCCAAGGGGCTGACCGTGCAGTCGTTCAAGGTGGGACCCGACTACATCGATCTCGGCTATCACCGTATGGCGAGCGGTCGTGCGGGACACAATCTCGATACATGGCTCGTTCCCGAATCTCGGCTCACGGAGATATTTGCGCGTGAATGTGCGGGCGCGGACGTTGCGGTTATCGAGGGCGTCATGGGGCTCTACGACGGCGGGCGCAAAGGCATCAGCTCTACGGCGTCGATTGCAAAGGCTCTCGACGCGCCCGTATTGCTCGTGATTGATGCAAAGTCGGTAGGAGCATCTGCCGCGGCAACCGCGCTCGGCTTTCGTGTGTATGACGAGGACGTCCGTCTTGCGGGCGTTCTCATCAATCGCCTTGGCAGCGAGACGCATGAAGAGATGATTCGAACGGCAATGGCGGGCATCGATATGCCCGTCTTTGGCGCGCTCCGGCGCAATGCCGCGCTCGCGCTCCCTGAGCGGCATCTCGGGCTAACGCCCGTGGAGGAGAACGAGGCGGCGGAGACGGTGCGCGCCATCGGCGTGCAGGTTGAGACGGGACTTGACATCGCGCGCATCTTGGAACTGGCGCGCAGCGCGCCGCCGCTCGACTATGTGTCGGGAACGCACCGGGATGTGAAAACCTCTTGCCGCATCGGGATTGCGCGCGACGATGCGTTTTCCTTTTATTACGCCGCGAGTCTTGCCGAGCTCGAGGGCTGCGGGGCGCAGCTCGTCCCGTTCAGCCCCCTGCATGACGCCGAGATTCCGGACGTAGACGGACTGATCATCGGCGGCGGATTCCCGGAGATGTTTGCCGCGCAGCTCGCGGCAAACACGTCTATGCGCGCGTCGATTCGCACAGCGGCGGAGCGGGGAATGCCGATCTATGCCGAGTGCGGCGGCTATATGTATCTGATGTCTCACCTTGTAGATTTCGCCGGAACGTCGCATGAGATGGCGGGCGTGTTTCCCGGGACGGCGCGTATGACTGAGAAACTTCAGATGGTCGGCTATGTGGACGCCGTGCAGGCGATGGATACCGTATTTGGTGCGGCAGGGCTTCCTCTGCACGGGCACGAGTTCCATTTTTCCGTGGAGGAAGCGGACGTCGGGGAGACCGCGCGTCCCTTTATCTTTACCAAGATGCGCAACGGGGCGCAGTATCCTGCGGGGCGCATTGTTCAAAGGACGCTCGGCAGTTACCTCCACCTGCATTTTGCGGGCTGTCCCGCGGTTGCCGCGTCGTTCGTGGAGGCGTGCCGTACATGGGACAAATAATCCTCGTCACGGGCGGCGCGCGCTCGGGCAAGTCCGCGTTTGCGGAGCGTTATGCGGCACACGCTGCGCGGGAGCATGGCATGTCCGTTGCCTATATCGCAACGTCGCAAATCTATGACGACGAGATGCAGCAGCGCGTGCGTCTCCATCGCTCCCGCCGCCCCGCCGACTGGATGACCTATGAGGCGCCTTATGAGGCGCCCGAGGCTCTGCGAGAGGCGGGGGAGCGGCACGGCGTCATTCTCTTTGACTGCATTACAATGTTTCTCAGCAATGATATTTTGCAGTATTCGGAGGAGGAGCAGCAGGCAGATTCGTTTGCCGCGCATGTGCGCGCACGGATGGACGATCTGATTCACGCCGCACAGTCCGTCGACGCCGTGACCGTCTTTGTCACGAACGAGGTGGGGACAGGCATTGTGCCGGAGAACAAGCTCGCGCGCCTTTACCGCGATATGGCGGGGCTGGCGAATCAGCGGCTCGCCGCATCCGCGGATAAGGTGTATCTCGTGACCTGCGGCATTCCCGTGGACATCAAGAAATTGGCGGAGGATATTTAGTATGGCAAAGACGATCATGCTGATGGGAACGAGTTCTCATGTGGGCAAGAGCATTCTGACGACGGCTCTCTGCCGTATCTTCCTGCAGGAGGGACGGCGCATTGTGCCGTTTAAGGCGCAGAATATGGCGCTGAACTCCTATGTCACACTCGACGGGCGCGAGATGGGACGCGCGCAGGTCGCGCAGGCAGAGGCGGCGGGGCTCGCGCCGATGATCGACATGAACCCCGTCCTCCTGAAACCCACGGGCAACGCGCAGTCGCAGGTCGTCATCATGGGTGAGCCGGTCGGCAATATGAGCGCGCGCGAGTATCATACGGGATACTCGTTAAAGGCGTGGGGCGCGGTGGAAGAAGCTCTCAAACGATTGCAGGATGAGTACGAGCTGATCGTGATCGAGGGCGCGGGCAGTCCCGCCGAGATCAATCTCAAGGCGAATGATATTGTCAATATGCGCGTAGCAAAACATCTGAACGCACCCGTACTCCTCATCGCGGACATCGACCGCGGCGGTGCACTCGCTTCCCTCGTCGGGACACTCGAATTGCTCGACGAGGAGGAACGCGCGCTTGTCAAGGGACTTGTGATCAATAAATTCCGCGGGGATGTCACGCTCCTGACGCCCGCGCTGGAGTTCCTGGAGAAAAAGACGGGCAAACCCGTCCTCGGCGTCGTTCCGCACGTTGAACAGCTCGGCATTGACGAAGAGGACTCGGTATCGCTTGACGAGAAGAGCACTCATGCCGACGCAGGGGATGCCGAAAAGATTCGCGTCGCCGTGATTCGTACGCCGAAATTGTCGAATTTTACCGATTTTGACGCGCTTGCAGACGAACCGGATGTCGCGCTCTACTATGTGAGTACGCCCGCGGAGCTGGGCAGTCCCAATCTCATCCTCTTGCCCGGATCAAAGAATACAACGGAGGATCTCCTCTATATTCGTCAATGCGGATTGGAAGAGGTGATTCGCCGTGCAGTCGCCGCCGGGACGCCGCTCTTTGGCATCTGCGGCGGCTATCAGATGCTCGGGCGCAAAGTGCGCGACCCGCTGCATACGGAGTCGGAGTACGATGAGATTGCGGGATTCGGCTACCTTCCGAGCGAGACGACATTTGCGGCGCATAAGCGTCTGCGTCAGGTCACGGCGCAGTGCGAGGATTTCCTGTTCCTTGGCGAGCAGCTTGCGGGGCGCGATCTGCCCGGCTATGAGATCCACATGGGCGAGACCGTCTTTACCGAGGAGGTGCACCGTCCGTTTCGGATCGTTGCGGCGGGCGGCGCGCCTGCGGATGCCGTCGACGGCGCTATCTCGGTGGATGGGCTCGTTGCGGGGACGTATATTCACGGCATCTTCGACGACGACGAGCTGCGGCGCAGCATCATCAACCGTCTGCGCACGCGGCGCGGACTTGCGCCGCTGCCCGTGCAGTACCGCTACCGTGCGGAGAAGGAGCGCGCCTATGACCGTCTCGCCGAGACCGTGCGCAAAAGCCTTGACATGGAGAAGCTGCGCGCGATTGTCGGCATGGGGGCGGACGCATGATGAGTGCGGCATTGGTCGCGATGTGTGCGTTCGGTCTCGATATGATCTTTGGCGATCCGCAGACGCGGTGGCATCCCGTCGCGCTGCTCGGGCGTCTGATTGCGTGGCTGGAGTGTTTGCTCTATCCGCAACAGGGCGGGAATGAACGACGACTGGCAATGGGCGCCGTACTCACGGCGCTCATTCTCTGTTTTTCCTATGCCGTTGTCGAGGGGCTGCTTCTCGCAGCGCAGCGGCTCTCCGTATCGTGGGGCGTCGATGCTGTGAGCGCAGTTCTGCTTTACTTTACGATTTCGCCGCACATGCTGGCAAAGGCGGGGCGCGACATCTATGCCCTGCTTGCCGCAGGAAATCTTCCGGGCGCGCGCGAACGCGTCGGATGGATCGTCGGGCGCGATACGGATCGGCTCGATGAAGCGGATGTGGCGCGCGCGGCGATCGAAACGATTGCGGAGAATACGGTGGACGGCGTGATCGCGCCTCTCTTTTTCTTTGCGATTGGAGGCGCGCCGCTCGCGGTGCTCTATCGTGCGGCAAATACGATGGACTCCATGATCGGCTACAAGAACGAACGCTACCTCTATTTTGGACGCATGGCGGCGCGCGTGGACGACGTGCTGAGTTTCGTCCCTGCGCGCATCACGGGGATGCTCTTTGTCATGGCGGCATTCCTGCTCGGCTATGATGGGCGCAACGCGATGTATATCATGGCACGCGACGCGTCGGGGCATCCAAGTCCAAACGGCGGCTATGCCGAGGCACCCGTTGCGGGTGCGCTGCACATCCGTCTCGGCGGCGTGAATTACTACTTCGGCGAGCGGCACTTCCGCGCTTATATGGGAGATGCGCATGTCGGAATCCGCGCGAAACATATTCTCGGCGCGATTCGCCTGATGGGGACGGCTGCGATATTGTATCTGTGCTTTTATTATATGATTTCTCTTTACATGTAGAGGCTGTTTATGCATTCCTTTTTGATCGGGCTTCAATTTCTCACACGGATTCGCCTGGTGTGCCAGACGGAGTGGACGGCTGAGGATTTTGGGCGCAGTACACGTTTTTTCCCGCTCGTCGGATTGGTACTCGGGCTCTGCTATGCGCTTGCCGCGTATGTGCTCCTATATACGATCGGCGCGCATACACTGACGAGCGTCCTGCTGATGCTACTGCCGCTCATCCTGACGGGCGGGCTGCATGCGGACGGCCTGATGGATACGGCGGACGGCGTGTTTTCGGGGCGCGAACGGGAGCGCAAGCTCGAGATCATGAAGGACAGCCGCGTCGGCTCGTTCGGAGTCGTGACCATCGCCGCGATGATGTTCATTCAGTACGCGCTGCTTGCCGATATGTTCCCTCTGCTGCTGATTCCCGCGCTCTTCGTTATGCCGATCATCGGACGGCTTGCCATGGTGATTTGCATCGCGTGTTTCCCCTATGCGCGCAAGGATGGGCTGGGAAAAATCTTTGCGGATATGGCGGATCGGCGGACGCTCCTCATTGCCGCCGTGACGACTATACTGCTCGTTCTGCCGTTCGGCATGGGGGCGTGGCTCGCGCTCTTCGCGGGCGTCCTGTTCGCGCTCTTATTCTGCCGGTTCATCACGGGGCAGCTCGGCGGCGTGACGGGGGATGTCTACGGCGCGACAACCGTGCTGACGGAGACCGTAGTTTTATTTGTTTTTTCCGTCGTATCGACGCAGCAAGCACTCATTTCCGCCTCGATACAGACGATGTGCTCAGTATTGGAGTTGTTATGGAAATCATTGTAAAAGCGCCCGCATCCTGCGGCGAACTCATCGAAGGTTCTATTGCAGGGACACCGTTCCTCGTGACCGCCCCCATCAGCGTCTATGCAACGGCAACCGTGTCCGACGCGTTCACCGGGATGCAGGGACTTGGGACAAAGGCGCAGGAAGCGGTCAGGCGTGCGCTTGCCCTCGTTGAGAAAGACGCATTGCAGTGGGGGATTCGACTCGAGTCTCCTGTCCCGCAGGGCAAGGGCATGGCATCCTCCAGCGCGGACATTACCGCATGCGCCTATGCTGCCGCGCGTGCCTTTGGACGGGAGTTGACGGCGCGGGAGCTCATGGACATCGCCATCGCCATCGAGCCGAGCGACGGCATCGCCTTTGAAGGGCTGTCGCATGTCAGTCATACGACGGGCGAGCTCTTTGGACAGTACCGCAACGTGCCGCTCATCGGCATCTCCATCTTTGATGTGGGCGGCGAAGTGGATACGATTTCGTATTATCAAAGCAAGAGTGCCGGCGGCAATCAAGATGACGAGTACCGCCGCCTGCTTGACACCGTAGACAAGGCGTTTCATACGGCGGACTACCGGCAGGAGATTTTGCTTGGACAGGCGGCGACGGCGAGTGCACGGCTCAATCAAGTGCATCTGCCAAAAGAGGGGCTGGACGAGTTCATCGCCCTTGCCAAGGGGAAAGGCGCGCTCGGCGTCAACGTCGCGCACAGCGGCACCGTTGTCGGCGTGCTGTGGGAATCGGCACTGCCCGCCGGGGACATCGCGCGGCGGACGGAGCAGATCGCGCAGGAGTTTGCGGGACGGTACAGGTATATGCAGACGGTGCGGCTGATCTCGGGCGGCGTCGTCTGTGAGATTAGATCCTAGTACGATAAAGGGGTGAGAGAAATGACGGAAATCATCATCATTCGGCACGGGGAGACGGAGTGGAACATCACGGGACGGTTCCAAGGACATTCGGATATTCCTCTTTCCGCCGCGGGGCACGAGCAGGCGGAACTGCTCGGGAAAAATATAGCGCTCGAAGGCATCGATAAAATCTATGCGAGCGACCTTATCCGCGCCGTGGAGACGGCGCAGCCGCTTGCCGCGCGGCTTGGGCTTCCCGTAGAGAAGGACGAGGCGCTCCGGGAACTGAACTTCGGCACATGGGAAGGGCGCTATTTCAGCGAAATCAATGAGGAAACCCCCGATCTCATGAAGCAGTTCTACAGAGACCCTGAATCCATCGATATTCCGGGGATCGAGAACTTCCAAGAGTTCCGCCGCCGCGTCGCAGGGCGTGTCCGCGAGATCGCCGCGCAGAATAAGGGCAGGCGCATTGTGCTTATCTCGCACGGGGCGTCCATCCGCATTCTGTTCGCGGATATTCTCTCCATGCCCGTGCGCGCGATCTGGCACGTCTCGCAGTTCAATACCGCGGTCAACCGCATCCGATTCGAGGACGACGGCTTCGCCGCGATAACGTTAATGAACGACACGGCGCATCTGTCCATGTGAGAGGTGTCGTGCGATGAATGTTCTTGCCGTCGGGCTCGGCGGTGCAATCGGCGCCGTGTTGCGCTATCTTCTCGGGCAAGCGATTCCGCGGCTCGCGGGCGGCTTTCCGCTCGGCACGTTCTGCATCAACATCGTCGGCTGTTTTGTCATCGGTGTGATTGTAGCGCTCGCGGGCAGGAACAGCGGAATCGACCCTCGTCTCGTGCTCTTCCTACAAACGGGAATTTGCGGCGGATTTACAACATTTTCCACATTTTCTTTTGAGACCGTTTCTTTGATGGACGATGGGAAAATTCCCCTCGCGCTCCTCTATCTGTGCGCGAGCGTCACGCTCGGCATCAGCGCTCTCTTAGCCGCGCAGTATATGGTGCAGGCATGGGAGTAACATTGATGATGTGCATCCCGGCAAATGATTGCGGGGATTTTCTCTATACAAAAGGTCACAGAAGTCTATTCTGTGACCTTTTTGTATAAAGATATGTCATAGTGACTGTTAGTTCAACGTGAAAGATACGGGAACATTAAAAGTAACTGTGTCATTCGTGGGATTTGGATAGGATCCAACGGCATAAACTGCATTTACAGCAGCCTCATCCAGAATACTATGACCGGACGGACTCGATAATGAGACTCCCGCAATCGATCCGGAAGCAGACACTGTCACTGTGACAATGGGGCGACCTTCCAAACGACGTTTAATTGCCATATAGGGATATTGCTTATTTGCATCGACTGCGCGGCGGAACCCCTCATAATCGAAGGGCGCCTTTTGGACACCGCCGCCGTTGCTGCCGCCGCCACCGCCGCCATCATTTCCGCCTCCACCACCACCGTTGCTGCCGTTACTTCCACCGCCACCACCACCGTTGCTGCCGCCATTATTACTGCCGCCGGTGGTATTACTACCGGTATTGGAGCCGGTTTCAGACGATTCGGATGTAGTTGATGACGATCCCTGCGTAGGCAGTGTGACTGCGTCCGGTGTCGGTGTCGTTTGGGGCGTATCGGTTGTTGTGACCGGCGCGGGAACAGTCTGCTGCACCGCTTCAACACGTTTGGCAACCTCTTCAGCCTTTAGTGGCTCGGGGAACAGCGACTCGTTTCCACCACCGCTTTCACCGCCTCCGCCCGCACTGCCGCCGCCTCCTTGGCTAAAATCAGATGCTGCAAGGTCGACGACGTAAACCTGCTGTTCCTGTTGTTTAACAACAACCGTTAGTCCGATTGCCAGGAGCGCAAACAGCACGAGGTGCAGCAGAACGGAGACGATATAGGCCTTTCTCCATGAGAGATTTCGATCCATATATCTATCCCTTCTTTTGTTCTGCGGCAATCGAGAGCCGCTTTACCCCCGCTCCTTTAAGCATATCCATGACAGCGACGACCTGCCCGTGTGCCGTACGTTTGTCCGCCTGCAAAACAACTGCAGCATCCGGATTTGCCTGCATACGGCTCTTCATGATTGCCGCTGATTCCGTGATGCTCACGGGGTTGTTGTCAATAGTGATATGACCTTCTTCGTCGAGTGTCATGATGATTGGGAGCTGTGCGGGCGCAGATGCAGACTGCGCTTGAGGAAGCTGTACGGCAAGCGCTTTCTGCGCGACCGTCTGCAAGCTGTTCATCATGAAGAAGACAAGCAGGAAGAAGATAATATCGATCATCGGAATGATCATAAATTCCGGCTTCTTTTTCAGCCGATGATTGCCAAAATTCATTATGCCTCCCAGCTTTCTTTCTTCGCAGTAACGACTGTAGAGCAAAGGCGCTCCGTATCCGTGACAATGGTGTCGAGCTGATGGCTAAAATAGGTATAGACACAGAATGCAATAATAGCAACACAAAGACCGGATGCCGTTGCAACAAGTGCCTCACCGACGCCGCCTGTAATCGCGCCTGCGCCGCCGCCCTCATCAAGCACGCTGAACGTCTGGATCATACCCGTAACTGTACCGAGTAGCCCGAGCAGCGGGGCAATGGTTACAATTGCACTCAGGTAGTCGAGATAGCGGCGAAAATTGATCGCCTCCATCGACATGCGATCGGAGAACGCGCCCTTCATTGCCGTCTCTGTCCCTGCGTTCATGAGGCCGCTCTCAATGACGCGGCTGATGGCGGATGGGAACTCCTTACAGAGTTTCTCTATGGTATCAAAGTCCTTTTGCACGGCAGCATGATAGACACCATGAAAAAATACGCGCGATCCCTTGCGGTTGATGCGGTAGTAGTAAAAACGCTCCACCGCAATTGCAAAAGTGATCAGGGAGAGCAGGAGCAGCGGATACATAACGAGACCGCCGCTCTTAAAGAGATGCATTGCACTAGAAAAACCTTCCATATGATTTTACTCCTCCATATAACATAGATCGTCCATACTTGGGTCGGATTCACCCCATATTGATAGATACTACCTCAATAGTATCATGAATACGATTATCATTATAGAGACTAAGACAGAGATGTCAATAGAAAATGAATAACTTGATACAATTTTCCTTTTTTGTTGTAAATGTGTCTTTTGACAACATGCAACTTTTTTATTATACTGAGAACGTCAATTGTTCATTTCTATTGGAGGAAAGGAGGTGAATTTTTGTTACTCGAACGCGTATTGCGGTTTTTCATCGTTCTCATCACGGCAATCATCGGCGGGACACTCTTTGAGCTGCTTGTTCCGACGGCAAACGACTACCTGTCGGCGCCGCTGTGGCGGACGGAGCTCGGGGTGTTCGGGCTCACGCTCGCGGGGCTCGTCTGCATCCTCGTCGGCACCGTGCTCGGCGGCATCGTCGGCTATCCGCTCGCCCCGTTCTTCACGACCCGTCTCCGGCGGTTTTCCGTCTGGGTCGAGGGGCAGCTTGGCAAGATGCCGATCCGCGACGTGATTGCCGGGGCGATAGGGCTGATCATCGGACTCATCATTGCCCGTCTTTTGGGCGACTCGTTTTCTACGATCCCTATCGTCGGCGATTACATCCCCATCGTGTTCAGCATCGTGCTCGGCTATCTCGGCGTTCACATCATGGTGAAAAAACGCCCGGAGATCGCGGAGGTCTTTGATTTCTTCCCACGGTTTCTGCGCGAGATGGCGCGCAGCCGCGAGACACGTACGCCCGTGCCCGCACAGGCGCCGCAGCGGGAGGGCGGCACGGAGCGCGGGTACAAGGTGCTTGATACGAGCGTCATCATCGACGGACGCATCGCGGACATCTGCGAGACGGGCTTTCTTGAGGGCACGCTCCTCATTCCCGTCTTTGTCCTCGAAGAGCTCCAGCACATCGCGGACTCGGCGGACTCGCTGAAACGCGTCCGCGGACGCCGCGGACTCGACATCCTGCAAAAAATTCGTAAGGAATCTCGTATGAAGGTGGAGATCACCGAGGTTGACTTTGAGGACATCGCCGAGGTGGATTCAAAACTCCTCCAGCTCGCGCAGGAAGTCGGCGGCAAGATCATCACGAACGACTTTAACCTCAACAAGGTCGCACAGCTCCGCGGCGTCCCCGTGCTCAACATCAACGCGCTGTCCAACGCCGTAAAGCCGGTCGCCATACCGGGAGATGTGATGACCGTTCAGATTGTACGCCCGGGCAAAGAGCACGGGCAGGGGCTCGCATATCTCGACGACGGCACGATGATCGTTGTGGACGGCGGATTCCGCTGCATGAACGAAATTGTCTCGGTCGAGGTCACGTCTGCGCTCCAGACAGCGGCGGGACGCATGATCTTCGCCAAGGTGACGCGCTGACGCTAGCGCGGGAAGGAAGAGACATGGTTAGTGTGGTTTTTCCTGCGGCAGGGCAGGCGCATCGGATGCAGGTGGGGCTGAACAAAGTCTTTTTAACGCTTGCCGGCAAGCCGATGCTGCTGCGCACACTGCTCACGTTTTCCAAAGTGCCGGACGTCGGCGAGCTCATCGTCGCTGTCGGCGCGGATGAGGTCGAGCCGGTGACGAGCCTCCTCGGGCGTGTCAAGGGGCTTGCCCCGTGGCGCGTCGTCGAGGGCGGCACGGAGCGGCAGTACTCCATCCGCAACGGGCTTGCGCTCGTCTCGGAGGAGGCGGACATCGTGCTCGTACACGACGCCGCGCGTCCGCTCATCCGCCGCGATACCATCGAAGAGCTGATCCGCGTCGTGCGCGCCGAGGGCGCGGCGATCATCGCCGTCCCCGAGAAGAACACGATCAAGATCGCCGCGGAGGACGGCACCGTCGCCGCGACGCCGCCGCGCAGCTCCCTTTGGCAGGTGCAGACACCACAGGGATTCCGCAAGGACATCCTGATGGAGGCGAACCGCAAGGCGGACGAGGACGGCTTCCTCGGCACGGACGACGCGAGCCTCGTCGAGCGTCTCGGCGTTCCCGTGCGCATCGTCAGAGGGGAGTACAGCAACATCAAGGTCACAACGCCCGAGGACATGGTGGTCGCCGAGGCGATCCTGCGTAACGACATGGGCGCGGGCGAGCTGATGAAAACGGCTGTCCACGAGGCAAAACGGCTGCTCGGCGGCGTCGTCCGCTGTCGGAAAGGGGAGGAAGAATGACACGATTCGGCATCGGCTACGATGTACATCAACTCGTTGAGGGGCGGCGTCTCGTCATCGGCGGGGTTGACATCCCGCACAATAAGGGACTGCTCGGTCATTCGGATGCCGACGTGCTGCTGCACGCCGTCTCCGACGCACTCCTCGGCGCAGCGGCGCTCGGCGACATCGGACTGCATTTCCCCGACACGGACGCGCGCTATGCGGGTGCCGACAGCGGCGTATTGCTCGCAGAGGTCGCGCGGATCGTGCGCGGCGCGGGCTTTGCCATCGGCAACGTCGACGCCACCGTCGTCGCACAGGCGCCGAAGCTCCGCCCGTACATCGACGAGATGCGCGGCAATATCGCGCAGCGTCTCGGCATCGCTGTCGAGGACGTCAACGTCAAGGCGACCACGGAGGAACGGCTCGGCTTTACGGGCGCAGGAGAAGGGATGTCCGCTTACGCCATCGCAGGCGTTGAGCGTGTATAAGGAAATATGGAGGTATACATATGGCAAATCGGTTAAAGGAACTGCTCGGCATCGAGGTTCCCATTTTGCAGGGCGGCATGGCATGGATCTCGGAGGCAAATCTCGCCTCCGCCGTCTCGAACGCGGGCGGCGCAGGCATCATCTCGACGGGCGGACGTACCACCGAGTACACGCGCGATGAGATTCGCCGCTGCCGCAGTCTCACGGATCGCCCGTTCGGCGTCAACGTCATGCTCATGGCGCCGAACAAGGACGAGATCGTCGACGTCATCTGCGAGGAAAAACCCGCATTCGTCACCCTCGGCGCGGGCAATCCCGTCCCGTATTTTGAAAAATTCCACGCCGCGGGCGTGAAGGTCATCCCCGTCGTCCCGAGCGTCAAGCTCGCAAAGCGTGTCGAGGAGAAGGGCGCCGACGCCATCGTCGTCGAGGGCATGGAGGCGGGCGGACACATCGGCGTCCTCTCGACCATGCCGCTCATGGAGCAGGTCATCCCCGAGGTTTCGCTCCCCGTCGTCATGGCGGGCGGCTTCGGCGACGGACGCGGACTCGCGGCAGCCCTCCTCATGGGCGCCGCGGGTGTGCAGATGGGCACGCGCTTCCTCATCGCCGAGGAGTGCGTCGTGCATCCGAACGTCAAGGAAAAACTGATTGCATCCGTCGACACCGACACCATCGTCACCGGGAGCACCATCGGCGGCTCTGTGCGCGGCGTGAAGAATAAATTCTCCGAGGACTTCGTCGCGCTCGAATTCTCCGGCAAAGCGACGAAACAGGAACTGCTCGACCGCGCCACCGGCACGAATAAACTCGCCGCCGTCGACGGCGACGTCGTCAACGGCATGGTACAGGCGGGCGAGACGCTTACTCTCCTGCGCGAGATCGAACCGGTGCAGACCATTATCGAACGCATCGTCCGCGAGGCAAAGGCAACCCTCGCAAACGCGCAGAAGATCGAACTCTAACGGCACATAGGGGCGGAGCATGGGAACGGACGAACTCACACCGATGCAGGAACTCGCGCGGCGTGTGATCCTGCTCGAAAAACTGGTACTGCGTCAGCAGAGCCGCATGGACGAACTCATCCGGCGGATCGAATCGCTCGAGAGCGGAGAAGTCTGCGCTAAATATACCGCGCAAAAACCGGCGTTCGCGCCCCCTGTCTCCGAAGATGCCGACACGGGCGTCCTTTCCTCCGTCAGCGACCTCCTCGATGAGGAGCTAAAACGCGACCTTGCCCGTGCCTACGGCGCGGAACCACCGTCCGAAAAGACTGCGGAGAGCGTGCAGGACAGCCTCACGAACGCCATGGCGCGCGCCGCCGGCAGCTATGCCCGCGCCACGGGCGGGAAAGAACCCGTGCAGAGCGACCGCGCAAAGCAGAATGAAGCTGTACGGAAAAAGACCGCTGATGCCGCCGCGCTCCCGCAGACACCGCCGCGCGAACTGCGTGAAAAAACACCCGCAGAGCGCACGGCGGACTACATCGCCGGCTACAACGCACTCTACGACGTGCAGGGAACTATGTTCCAAAAGAAAAAAGCGCAGGACGACTTCATCAAACAATATGAAGTGCAGGGCATGAAGTGCACGAACATGCAGCTCCGCCTCAGCCGTCCCGAGCTCGAGCCGCGCTTCGTCGCGGTCACGCCGCCGCGCGACGCCGACTACTGGGGAATGCCGCTCGGCAACAACCTCTTCGCCATCGTGCCGAATCCCTTCCTCGTCTACGGCGAGGAGATGCACATCGCGGGTGGAATGCGCGAAGCGTTCAACTCCAATTACCGCCCCGGCACCGTCTACGGCAGATTCACCGTCAAAGAAACCGCCACCTTCCAATTCGGCACCATCGGCAAAGTCTTTCGCCGCGGACAGCTTGAAGTGGAAGTATAACAATTTCACCATTCAAAAAGGCTATTGTACAGATGCAAAATCATGTGTTTATACAATAGCCTTTTCTATTTTATTAATCACGTACCTGTCTGCCCGCGCCCGCGCCGTCGATGGCGACGGCGACATTCGCTTCGGTGAAGGTTTTCATATCGTTCAGTATGTGCAGGGCGGCGCGTATGATGCCGAACGCGAGCGATCCCGCGGTGCCGATGGGAGGATTGGCATCAAGTTTGATCATATCGGAAAAGATATGGAGGATATAGGGGGCGACGGTGCGATACAGTTCGCAGACCCGGCAGGCGCGGTCTTCGGTCGGCTCGTCGGCGGGGATGATGAGACTGCGCGCGTTGGCGGCGGCTGTCATGATCGTCGATGCGATGCGCAGGTCGGGGGAACCGTCCTCTTCCATACCGATCAAGAGGATGGGGACATCTTTGGCAATGCGCTCGATGCTCCGATGCAGACGGATGAGTGCGCTCTCCGTTATTTCATCCGGGAGCGGCAGGACATATATGGGGATGCCGGCATATGAGCACATCGCCGCAAGCGCGGTACTCTGCGGCGCAGGCAGCGCGGTGTCGCGGGCGGCGAGGATGAGCACAGCCTTTGTATCGACGGGTGGCTGCGGGGTTCTCATTGCACCTGCGAGAACGACAGCGATCCGTTCGAGATAGCCGAGGCTGTGAATGGGCTTTGCGAGGTTGTCCAAACGATATTGACAGGCGTCTATTGCTGCCCCGTCCGGCGAGAGAATTTTGAGCCGTGTATTGTCGCTCTCGTCGGCGTTCGCATCCGATTCGAGCACGGCGGGGTGAATGCCGTCCGCACCTGCGTTTTTGCCGTCGAGCGCATCCCACACGCACAGCATTTGTCGGAGATGGTCAAGTGCGATGGACGATCCCGCCGCCTCGCTCAGGCGGATGTCGAGCCGCAGCATGGGCGTGAGTCCGAGCCGGCGCAGCGCGTGCGGCTGAGACAGCTCGGTCAGCGAGCCGTGCGAGGCGAGCAGGTAATATGCGCAGTCGGGGCAAAGTACGTGGGCGACGAGTGCGGCGGAGGTCGTGTTTGCACCGTCAAGGATGACGAGCATACGGCGGGCGGCGGCGCCGAGGATGATGCCCGCAATACATCCGAGTTCAAATCCGCCGACTTTCCTGAGGACGTCGAGCCCGTCCGCAGGATCGGGCGTATTGACCGCGAGCGCACGACGGACGATCTCGATCTTATGCGCAAGACGCGCGTCCGAGATGTTCGCGCCGCGTCCCGTGACCTCCTCGGGAGAGAGCCCTAGAATCGCGGCGACGATAGCGGCGCTCGAGGTTGTGTTGGAGATGCCCATTTCGCCCGGGAGGATGCAGCGATCGCCGCGGTCGGCGCAGATGCCCGCAAGCTCTATGCCCGCCTCGACAGCTTTGATTGCCTGCGCACGCGTCATTGCTGCGCCCTGTGTCATGTTCTGCGTGCCGCGCGCGATGCTGCGGTGCACGAGACCCGGGATATGAGCGGTATCGGCATTGACGCCCAGATCGGCGACGATGAGATTTGCATTTGCATAATTCGCCACCGCGTTCGCGGCGCCGCCGTGTGCGACGAGGTAGTTGCACATCATGTTGAGCGTCGTCTCGGGCGGATAGGCGCTGACGCTCTCCGCGGCAACGCCGTGATCGGCGCAGGAGATGACGACACTCGTCTGCGGCGGTGCGGGATGCCGCTCGCCCGTGATGCGGATATAGCGGACGAGGGCGTCCGTGAGACGTCCAAAATCGATGCCGTGATGGGTGAGGAGGGATTCTTTGATCCCTTCGGAAATCGTCGGATCGGGAACCTTGATGTCCCGAACGGTACGTTCTAAGAGTGTCATGCGCGTTTCTTTTCCTTTTCACGTTGCATTTGCAGTTGTTTGAGCGAAAGTCCGATGCGTCCGCGCGTTTCGTCAATGCTGATGATCATGACGTCGAGCACGTCGCCGACCGAAAGGACGTCAAGCGGATGCCGCACGCGGCGTCCGCTCATTTCGGAGATGTGGAGCAGCCCCGCCTGTTTCAGTCCGATGTCGATGAATGCGCCGAAATCCGTGATGTTGCGTACGGTTCCGCGCAGGACGGTACCGACGGCGAGGGCAGAGAGCTTCACGATGTTTTGCCGTGTGAGCGGTGCGGGCAGATCTTCGCGCGGGTCGCGTCCCGGACGGGCGAGCGCCTTGAGGATGTCCGTGACCGTCGGAACGCCTGCGCCGAGCTTCTTTGCAAGGGCGGCGGCGTCCGTTTGCGCAATTTTGAGCGCGAGGGCAGGGAGTGCGGCACGGTCGGTGAGATCGCCTTCCGCGGCGCACAGCTCCCTGAGCAGGGCGCGCGCGAGGTTATAGGACTCGGGGTGTACGGACGTATCGTCGAGCGGCGTTTCGCCCGCGCGGATGCGCAGAAAGCCTGCACACTGGGTAAACGCCGCGTCGCCGAGACGAGAGACCTTGTGCAGGGTGCTGCGGTTCGTGAATTTGCCGTGCTCGTTGCGGTAGGCGACGATGTTCTTTGCGATGGCGGCATTGATGCCCGCGATGCGCCCGAGCAGGGCGGGGGACGCCGTGTTGAGATCGACGCCGACGTGGTTGACGGCATCCTCGACGGTGGCGTCGAGCGTCTCTTTGAGTTCCTTTTGACTGACGTCGTGCTGATACTGACCGACGCCGATCGCCTGCGGATCGATTTTGACCAGCTCCGCCAAGGGATCCTGCACGCGGCGCGCGATGGAGACGGCGCCGCGAATCGTCACGTCGTAGTCCGGCAGCTCCTCTTTTGCGAGCGCCGATGCGGAGTAGACGGATGCGCCCGCTTCGTTCGTGATGAGGTAGTGGACGTTCGCGAGGTTGTTGTCGCGGATGAGGGCTGCGGTGAACTGCTCCGTCTCGTAGGAAGCCGTGCCGTTGCCGATGGAGATGAGCGTGACGCCGTGCTCCTTGATGAGACTGAGAAGCTGCTGTGCGGCGGCGCGGCGGGCGGCATCGCTCTGCGTGACCTGCACGACGCCGCTTGCGCGGACATGCCCTGTCGCGTCGACGACGGCGACCTTGCAGCCCGTGCGGTAGCCGGGATCGAGCCCCATGACGACATGTCCTGCGAGCGGCGGTTGGAGGAGCAATTGTTTCAGATTTTGACCAAAGATTTTGATTGCCTTTTCCTCCGCCTCTTCGGTGAGACGCGCGCGCAGCTCGCGCTCCAGAGCGGGGAGGAGCAGGCGTTTATACCCGTCCTCGACGGCGGCGCGCAGCTCCGCGGTAAAGATAGAAGGCTGCCGGAGGATACGGCGAGCAATCGTTTCGATATTTTTCTCGTGTTCGATATTGACGCGTACGGTGAGACAGCTTTTCTTCTCACCGCGGTTGATGGCGAGGATGCGGTGCGACGGCAGCGTGCGCACGGGTTCGCTGTACTTATCGTACATTTGGAATGTCTGCGCGTCTTCCGACGCCGCGTCCAGCACCGTCTCAAGGACGGCATTTTTCCAAAAATATTCACGCATCTGCGAGCGCAGCGATGCGTCGTCCATGATGGTCTCGGCGAGAATATCGCGCGCACCCGCGAGTGCGTCTGCCGGCGCCCGTACCTCCTGCGCGGGATTTACGAAGGCGGCGGCGTACTCCTCGGGCGTCCCGGTTGTTTCCTTCTGCAGGAGCATGGCGTCTGCGAGCGGTTCCAGTCCGCGCGCCCGTGCGACCGACGCCCGCGTACGCTTCTTTTGCTTGTAGGGGCGATAGAGATCCTCCAGCGTTTGCAGTTTTTCCGCCGCTTCAACGGCGGCGCGCAGCTCGTCCGTGAGTTTGCCCTGCTCCTCGATGCGCGCGAGGACTTCCTCCTGTCGTTTGACGAGACCGCGCAGATAGCTCAGCCGTGTCTCGACACTGCGCAGCGTTTCATCATCGAGTGAGCCTGTTGCTTCCTTGCGGTAGCGGGCAATGAAGGGGATCGTGTTCCCGTCGTCTAGGAGCGTGATGACCGCATCGATTTGCTGTGGACGGACGGAAAGCTCTTTTGCGATGACGGCAGGAATATCGGAAATACGCATGAAATCAAACCTTTCTTCATTCGTCAATGTCCTACATTATAGCATGATTTTTGCGGCAAACAAAAGGAACACTCATTTTATAGGACGAATATGACATAGGACTATTGACAGGAATTTTAGGATAGAGTATTATAATACATAAGTAATAATGATTTTAGTTTTGGTATGATTGAAAAGTAGGAACGATTATGCATGCAGATTCGATGCTGACCATGAGTGAAGTCACGGACATTCTCCGTCAAAATAAAAAGAAAGTGACACCGCAGCGCCTCGCCGTCTATGCGGCGCTCGCAGCGACCAAAGAGCATCCAACCGCGGAGACGCTCTACAAGGAGCTGCGCCCGAATTACCCGACGATGAGTCTTGCAACGGTCTATAAGTCGCTCGATGCGTTCTGCGAGATCGGCATTGTACGTGAGCTGAACGTAGGTGAGGAGGCATTCCGTTACGATGCAGACATCTCACCACATCCACATGTGCGCTGCATTGCCTGCGACAAGGTCGCGGACGTGCCCATCACATCGTTGCCTGCACTCGACAAGAACGTTGCGTCAGTGACGGGTTATCGCGTCGTCGCGCAGCAGATGTATTTCTTTGGGTATTGTCCCGAGTGCCAGAAGAAAAAAATCAATCAGAACTGAATATATATCCGCATGATGCCTGCCGTGTTCGGCAGGTTTTCTTTTGCGGGTAGAAAACACCAAAAGAAAAGCACCCGACTGCGAGTGCTTTGTTCGTATCTTACTTATCTGCGCGTACGCCGCGCGAGGATGCGGATGACCTTAGCGCCAGTACTCTTAATCCTGCGAAATGGGGCGACGCGCGTCGTGGTTTTGGGACGGATTTCTGAAGGCGCGCGGAAGTCCCCGCGACGCAGATGAGTGCTCTTTGTTTTGTCGGGCTGGAACGCCCGGCGCATACTGTTTGCAATTGGCTCGAGTGCAGCGTTCTCCGCACAAAGGTAGATGTCGAGAGAGACATGGCGCAGATCCGGGTGCACATGGAGCGCGATGTGACCGTCCGGCAGGAGTGCCATGAGCGATATATGTCCGCCCATCTGCACATCGCTGATCATTTGGAGTGGGACGAGATTCATCTGTGCGAGTGCTTCCGAGACTTTTTCGCGGAGTAATGCCTCATTGCCGCATTTGTCTCCTTTACAATTATAAAAGTCTACCGTCAATAATCTTGATTGAATGGTCATTCGCCTCAGTCTCCTTGCCCAGCACATCATCTGTTCTCATTATAGATGAAAGTGACATGTCCGTCAAGGAATCTAGCTGAATTGTCCTAATGTCGTCGTATCTATGAAGCGACATCTTCGTAGATCCTTTCGAAACAAATACCATATCTTGTATTTTCCCATGGCGAATGATATACTAAACGAAAAATTAGGAGGATATCATATCAGTGGAGCGGATAATGGGGAAAGAGCGTGTTGTCGTCGCGATGAGCGGCGGTGTGGATAGTTCTCTTGCGGCGGCGCTGCTCCTTGCACAGGGCTATGATGTCGTCGGGGTTACGATGCGTCTTTCCAATGAGAACCGCGATGTGGATCCGGAAAACGACCGCAGCTGCTGTTCGCTCAGCAGTGTGGATGATGCGCGACGCGTGGCGGATGTTCTGGGGATTCGGCATTATGTGATGGACTTTACGATGCCGTTCCAAACGTCGGTGATCGACTATTTTTTGGATGAGTATCTGCTCGGACGCACGCCAAATCCGTGTATTGCGTGCAATCGGTATATTAAATTTGAAGGGCTGCTGCATAAGTCGGCGGAGCTGGGCGCGTCCCATGTTGCGACGGGACATTATGCACGTATTGATTTTGACGGAGGGATGTATCGTCTGCGCAAGGGGAAAGATGTAGATAAGGATCAGTCCTATGTGCTCTATCATCTCAATCAGGAGACGTTAGCGCATGTGCTTCTGCCGCTTGGCGACTTTGACAAGGGGACGACGCGCCGCATGGCGGAGGAATACCGTCTGCCCGTTGCGCATAAGCCGGAGAGTCAAGAAATCTGCTTTGTTCCGCGTGACGATTATAAGTCCTATATGAAGGAAAAGCGCCCGGGGCGATCCGTGCCCGGGGATATTGTCGACCGTGCGGGGAATGTGCTGGGGCATCACGACGGGATTTCATTTTATACGATCGGTCAACGACGGGGCTTAGGCATCGCGGCTCCTCAGCCGCTCTATGTGACGGCGCTTGATGCCGTGCACAATCATGTTGTCGTGGGGACGGCGGAGGAGGTTTTTGCGCGGGAACTTACGGCATCGGATCTGAGTTGGACGATGTGGGAGTCGCTTGACGAGGTGTGTATGGCACACGCGAAGATTCGATACGGGAAGCGTGAGGCAGAGGCACGGATAATGCCTCTTGACGGGAACAGACTACGAGTTCGCTTTACAGAACCGCAGCGTGCGGTGACGCCGGGGCAGTCCATTGTGTTCTACGAGGGAGACGTTGTGCTGGGGGGCGGCGTCATTGATGCTGTGCTTGCGTGATACATTCATCCATGGGGAGAGAGGGGATTCAAATGATGAGCCGCAGTGTAAAGATCAAGATTTCCTGCTTCGTACTGCTTGGTGTTGCGGTATTATTTGCGGGGCTATTTTGGTATTTTCGCATTCATACCAAGACGCCGGAATATGCCATGGGAGCAATCGTGCAGGCGCTTGACCGGCATGATGAAAATCGCTTCCTGCGCTATGTGCGTTTGGATGAGGTTCTTGACCGGGGCTATGATGATTTCATGGCAGGTACGATTGCGGTGGATTTCGGACAGGGGCAAGAAACGCCTGCGGGACTGGATGATTTCACTAAAATGCTCAAACCGGCCTTTACCAAGATGTTGTATGATGCCATAGAGGCGCGACTGACGACTGGGGAGTTTCCTGCGGTAGATCAGACTGCCGACGGTGCGGAGTCTGAGAATATACTATCGCGTATCGGGCTGCGCGATCTGAGTTTCCGTGAGATTACTGTGCTGAACGTCAATGAGGAAAATAGGACGGCTGTCGCGGAGATCCTTGCCCATCAGGGCGAGGCGGATGCAGATTTCACCTTTCAAGTCGCGCTTGCCCCCTCGGACGAGGGCGACTGGCAGGTAACGGGTATTACGAATCTGTATGAATACGCGGTGTTCTTAGGGAAGGCACGTCGCGCGCACGTGGAGGACTATCTTACTGCAACCGGAGCGATCATTGCTCGACATGATCAGAGTGTACGCTTGGCGCAGCTCCGACTTTACAGTTCGCTTGCCGTTGGAACGCTCGGCAATCAAGCGACACGGGATATGGCACGCAGGATCATGGAGCAGGATATTCTCGTCGACTGGAAGCAGCGGAAGGAAGAGCTTTCTGCGGTGTCCGTACCCCGCAGTATGCAGAGTCTCCAGCAGCTCCGTCTGAAGATATGCGATCTGCACATCGCATATGCGGAGGGCTATGCGGCATGGATGACGGATAAGAATGCGGCGACGATCCGCAGCGCAGAGAGCAGCCTGCGTCAGGCGGAGGTGCTGGAGGTCGAGGAGTCCTTCCTCGTGCAGCGTGCGAAGCGATCGTCCGGAGACAAAATGGAGTGAGGGAGATCTATGACGCTTGATTCGAGTAACGATACAGTTGCGATCCTTTACGATATAGAGAATGCACCCATCGAAATGCTTCAATATACGATAGACAAAGCGCAGCGTTATCAGCCCTGTCGCATGATCGTCGTCTCCGATTGGGAGGCGCATCCGGAGCAAAAGCGATGGGATCGCCTCATGCAGTATCCGGATTTCACCTTTCGGCAGATCAGCCGGACATTTTTCGGTAAAAATTCGCTGGATTCCGCGCTCTATGATTCTGCGCAGATTCTCTATCAAGAGGGTGTGCGAAAATACTTTATCATCACAACGGATTCGGACTTCGTGCGGATTGCGGAGTCGCTGAATGCGCAGGATCCATCCTACATCATCGGTGTCGGGACGAAGCAGGCGAGCGAAGACCTGCGAAATGCGTATAATGAGTTCTTCGTCTATCCGCCGGAACGAAAGACCAAGGGGCGCACGGCGAAGAAGAATACAGAAGAAAAAGCGACGGAGGCGGATACAATGGCAAAGAAGAAATCGGATGAAAAGGGGAGCAAGACCGGGCAGAAGCCCGCTGTGGATAAAGCCGCTGTAAAGCAGGAAACAAAGAAACAGCCGGCTCCTGCGAATACCGGAAAGAAGAAGCCGGAGTTGCCTGCGGTGGAAGTAAAACCTGTGAAAGAAGCCGCAAAAGAGATACAAAAATCGGCAGCCAAAACGAAGAAGAAAGCCGCGGCTCACCCCTCTATGCAGTCTCCGGCAATGCTTGTGAGTACGGCGCCCGAACCGGCGGCACAGGCGTCCGCGGTAAACGGATTCCTTACAGTTCGGTTGCCGAAGACGCTGCGCACCTCGCTCGAACAGAAAATGATCGAGGAGGAGGTTTCTCTTGACGAGCTCGTCACATACCTCCTGATGCGCGGTCTTTCTGTAAAATAACGGAGCATTGAGATGGCGAAGAAAGAGGAGCGTGTCCTCCTGTATCAATTCCCGCCGGAGCATTTGCCTGCGGCACAGACGGCGCTGCGGGCGCTCGGGATTCGCGTACAGATTCTTCCTCCCGATGCGTGGCGCGAGAAGGTCGGCTATCTGCTGGGGCTCAAGGGCTATCGTCCGGCACTACCGGCGGACGAGGCGCATTTTGATTTCCCCCATGAGGTGATGCTGCTTGAGCATATCCGTGGAAAGCGATTGACAAAGGTACTCACCGCACTTGCGGAGGCGGGGGTGCCGCGCATTTCCTATAAATCCTCGATTACGCCGTACAATACGCTGTGGACGCTGCGCTATTTGTGCGAGCATATGTCGCACGAACACGGCGCAGCGCTGAAGGATGAATCGCGGGACTAGTGGTAAAGGACGGGATGAAATGAAGAAGATTCTTGCGGTGATCGCCGCTTTGGGGCTGTTTTTGACATTCGGCTGCGGATTGGAACAGGAGCAAAAGACAGAGACGCTGCCAAAGCTCACCGTTGGACTCATGCCGGATACGGATTCAATCCCGTTCATTATTGCGGAACAGCAAGGATACTTCAAGGAAGAGGGCATTGAGGTTGAACTCATGCCCTTTAAGAGTGCGATGGAGCGTGATGCGGCGCTCCAGAGCGGCAATCTCGACGGTGCGGTCTCCGATCTGCTCGCCGTCATCTTTGCGCGTTCCGGCGGCTTTGCCGTACACGCGACGTCCTACACAGACGGCAGCTACAACCTGATCGCGGGTGGTCATACGGATATTTCATCAGTTGACGGTATGCGCGGCAAGGAGATTGCAATCTCGCGCAATACCATCATTGAGTATGTGACGGATGAAATTCTTGCGTCGCATAAGATGAGTGAACAAGATGTCTCAAAGGTCGTGATCCCGCAGATTCCCGTGCGTTTGGAGATGCTGCAAAGCGGCAATCTCGACGCGGCGCTGTTGCCGGAACCGATGGCGAGCGTTGCCGTGGCGTCGGGCGGACGTTATATTACGGGATCGGGCGATCTCGGCATCAATCCGGGCGTTATGGTCTTTACAGATCAATCAATTCAGGGAAAAAAATCCTCCATCCGGGCGATGTACCGCGCTTATGATAAAGCGGTGGAGTATCTGAACAACACGCCGCGCGAAGAGTATATCGACCTCGTGATGGAAAAGAGCGGCTTTCCCGCCCCCGCGCGCGATGCGTTAAAGCTCAATCCCTATCGCTCGGCAGGGCTTCCGACGGGAAAAGACGTCGAAGAGGCGGTCGGCTGGGTGAAGGGGAAAGACCTCGCCGGAGACTATAGCTATAACGACCTCGTCGTCGATCTCCTTTCGGAGGGGAAATAATGCCGTATCTCTCACAGGAAAATGCGCCCATCCAAGAGGCTCTTGAGCGTATGAAGCGCGCGCGCTTGGTTCCGTTTGACGTGCCGGGGCATAAGCGCGGCAGGGGGAATCCGGAGCTCTCGGCATTCCTCGGCGCAGCCTGTCTGGATGTCGATGTGAACTCCATGAAGATGTTGGACAACCTCTGTCATCCCGTCTCGGTGATCAAGGATGCGGAGACCCTTGCGGCAGAGGCGTTTCGTGCTGCGCACGCATTTTTTATGGTCAGCGGCACAACAGGCTCCGTTCAGGCGATGGTGCTGTCTGCGGTCGGGCGCGGGGATAAGATTATCATGCCGCGCAACGTCCATCGCAGCGCGATCAATGCGCTTATTCTGTGCGGCGCGATCCCCATCTATGTCAACCCGGGCATTGACGATACGCTCGGCATTGCGCTCGGGATGCGCCTAGAGGATGTTGCGGCGGCGATTGCGTGTCATCCCGACGCGAAGGCGGTCTTTGTCAACAATCCGACCTACTACGGTATCTGCTCCGATCTGCGCGCGATTACGGAGCTGGCGCACGCGCATGGGATGAAGGTGCTTGCGGATGAGGCGCACGGCACACATCTCTATTTCAGCGATCGCCTGCCCGTGGCGGCGATGGATGCGGGCGCGGATATGGCGGCAATCAGTATGCATAAATCGGGCGGCTCGCTGACACAAAGCTCGATCCTGCTCTGCTCCGATCGGATGCCGCTCGGCTATGTGCATCAGATCATCAATATCACACAGACGACGAGTGCTTCCTACTTATTGCTCTCGAGTCTCGACATCAGCCGCAGAAACCTTGCGCTGCGCGGGCGTGAGGTGATCGATAAGATCATCGACCTCGTTGCCTATGCGCGTGATGAAATCAACGCCATTGGCGATTACTACGCCTATGGGCGAGAACTCGTGGACGGCGGCGCGGTATTTGATTTCGACACGACGAAGCTCTCGATCTTCACACGCCCGACAGGACTTGCGGGCATTGAGGTCTATGATATACTGCGTGACGACTACGATATTCAAACGGAGTTCGGCGATATTGCAAATCTGCTCGCCTATGTGTCCGTCGGCGACCGACCGAAGGATATTGAGCGGCTTGTCGCGGCGCTGGCCGAGATTCGGCGCAACTACCGCAAAGATCCTGCAAAGACGCTGCGCATGGAGTACATGGATCCCGTTGTCGTATGCGGACCGCAGGACGCATTCTACGCGGAGAAAGAATCCCTGCCCATCGAGGAGACGGCAGGACGCATCTGTACGGAGTTCGTCATGTGCTATCCGCCGGGCATCCCGATCCTCGCGCCGGGGGAGCAGATCACGGAGGAGATCCTGACCTATATCCGCTACGCAAAGAAAAGGGCTGTCAGATTACAGGCCCCGAGGATATGAGCATACGGCGTCTCAACGTCATGACGGAGAGGTGAACGATGGAATTTTGGTATACGGAACAGCATACGCCGGACGTGCGGTTCTCGATTCGCGTGGATCGTCAGCTCTACAGCGGGCAGAGCGAGTTCCAGCGCATCGACGTGTTTGAATCGCCCGAGTTCGGGCGTTTTTTGACGCTCGACGGCTATATGATGCTGACCGAAAAGGACGAGTTTATCTACCATGAGATGATTGCGCATGTGCCTATGTGCGTGCGTCCCGATGCGGAAAATATCCTCGTCATCGGGGGCGGCGACGGCGGGACGGTGCGCGAGCTGCTCCGCTATCCCTCTGTCCGTCATATCGATCTCGTGGAGATCGACGAGCAGGTTGTGGATATCTGCAAAAAATATTTGCCGTTTACCGCGGCGGGGCTTGACGATCCGCGCGTCAGCCTCCACTATGAGGACGGTCTTCGATTTGTACGCAAGCCCGTGAGCGCCTACGATCTCATCATTGTGGACTCGACGGATCCCTTCGGCCCCGGAGAAGGGCTTTTTACAAAGGAATTTTACGGCAACTGCTTCAAGGCGCTGAAAGACGACGGCATCATGGTCAATCAGCATGAAAGCCCTTTTTACGAGCAGGATGCCTATGCCATGCAGCGTATGCACCGGCGCATTGTAACGTCGTTTTCGATCAGCCGCGTATACCAGGCACATATACCGACCTACCCGTCGGGGCATTGGCTCTTCGGCTTTGCGTCAAAGAAATATCATCCCGTTGAGGATGCGGATTTTGCACGCTGGAAAGCCCTCGGCATCAAGACGCGCTATTATAACACGCAGCTGCACGCGGCTTCCTTTGCGCTGCCCAACTATGTGGAGGAGATGCTCGAAGATGTGGAATCGTAATATAGAGACGTTCCTAGGATGTGACGCTGCGTATGAGGAGGGGCACATTGTCCTCTTTGGTGCGCCGTTTGATTCGACGACCTCGTACCGTCCCGGCACGCGCTTTGCATCGCGGACAATGCGCGCTGAATCCTATGGACTGGAGACGTACAGTCCGTATCAGGATCTTGACCTTGAGGATGCGCGCGTGTTCGACGGCGGCGATTTGGAGCTGCCCTTCGGGGATACGGCGCGTGCGCTCGGTATGATTCGAGATTTTACCACGGAAGTCCTGACGGACGGGAAGCTCCCGTTTCTCATCGGTGGGGAACATCTCGTGAGCCTGCCTGCGATCGAGGCGGCTGCCGAAAAATATTCCGACCTCGCCGTGATTCATTTTGATGCGCATACGGATCTGCGCGACGAATATCTCGGCAACCGTCTGTCACATGCGACTGTTATCCGGCGCGTCTGGGATATTTTGGGGGACGGGCGCATCCATCAGTTCGGCATTCGCAGCGGTGAGCGCGCCGAATGGGAGTGGGCGCGCGCGGGACACACGAACCTGCGTCCCTTTACCTTTGCGGGGCTTTCCGATGCCGTCGCTGCGGTGAAGGGGCGTCCCGTGTACCTCACGATCGACCTCGACGTGCTCGACCCGTCGGTGTTCCCCGGGACGGGAACGCCCGAGGCGGGCGGCGTGAACTTCATTGAGCTGATGAAGGCGGCGCTCTCCGTCATTCACGGGTGCAGGATTGTCGCCTGCGATATGGTGGAGCTGTCCCCGCCTCTCGATGCGAGCGGCGCATCTACGGCGACGGCGCTGAAGCTCCTGCGTGAGATGCTGCTCGCGTTCGAGGAGGATTTTATTCGCCCGCAGATCGTATGATATATTTAAGTACCGGTGAAAAGAGAGGTACATTCGCTATGAAGGCGGTTGTCGTTTATGAGGCGGGCGGGGCGCAGCAGCTCGTTTATACGGATGTTCCACGTCCCACAATCAAAGAGGGACGATCTCTCGTCAAGGTGCGCGGATTCGGCATCAATCATTCGGAAATATTCACACGGCAGGGACTGTCTCCTTCGGTAAAAATCCCGCGCATCCTTGGTATCGAGTGCGTCGGCACGGTCGAGGAGACGACGGAGCCGGAGCGACTTCCCGTCGGGCGGCGCGTCGTTTCCATCATGGGAGAGATGGGGCGGGCATTTGACGGAAGTTATGCGGAGTACGTCCTGATTCCGAATGCACAGATTTATCCGGTGGACACTGACCTTCCGTGGGCAGAACTGGCGGCGATTCCGGAGACGTACTATACGGCATTTTGTTCACTGGAGAACCTTCGCATTTCGGCGGAGCACAGCGTCCTCGTTCATGGCGGTGCAAGCGGCGTTGGTGTGGCGGCGCTGCGCCTTTTGCGAGGGAAATATCCGGATATGCGTATCGACGGGATAACGCGGCGTGCGGATATGCGGTCATCACTTCTTGCCGAGGGCTATACCGATATTGTGATAGATCGGGACGGACGCCTTGAGACGGAGCGATCCTATGACCGGATTTTGGAACTCATCGATCCCGCAGTGATAAAGGACAGCATGAAACACCTCTGCCGATTCGGCATTCTATGCAGTACGGGTCAGCTCGGCGGGAAATGGTACTTGGAACAGTTCGACCCCATTATCGATTTGGCAGAGGACAGCTATCTAACCTCGTTCTATTCGGGCAATGTGCGTGAGGGACGCCTCAATGATCTGATTGATTATATCGACCGGTATCGCGTCCGTATTCGCCCCGAAAAAATATTTTCACTTTCGGAAATCATTGATGCACATCGTTATTTGGAAAGCAGAACTGGATTCGGAAAGGTTGTCATCGTCATTTGAATGTTCTGCCCTTGCGTATGTTTTGAACTATGCGCAAGGGCATTTACTGTTGAAAAAACACGGGAGTGATGATATAGTCTTATAGAATTTGTTTTATTACAATTTGAAAAGAGGTGAACGATGGACTTGTTACAGGCGGTCGTTTCGATATTTGCGGAGCGCGGTCAATTTTTTTTGCAGCTGACACTGGAACATCTTTGGATTTCTGCGTCCGCGATTGGGATTGCGCTTGTTGTCGGCGGCGCGGCGGGGATTTTGATCAGCCGCTACGAACGGGCGGTACAGCCGACGCTCGGCGTGGTGAATTTCCTCTATACGGTGCCGTCCATTTCGATGCTGGGCTTTTTGATCCCGTTTTTCGGCGTGGGCAATACGGCGGCG
Source organism: Selenomonas sp. oral taxon 137 str. F0430 (assembly GCF_000183625.1). Lineage (NCBI taxonomy): Bacteria > Bacillati > Bacillota > Negativicutes > Selenomonadales > Selenomonadaceae > Selenomonas > Selenomonas sp. oral taxon 137. Next base: position 29,828 of record NZ_AENV01000013.1, on the reverse strand, counting down.
ATCATCGCGCTGACCGTTTATGCGCTCCTGCCGATGGTGCGCGCGACACATACGGGGCTCGCGCAGGTCGACCGCTCGCTCATCGAAGCGGCGATCGGCATGGGCGGGACGCCGATCTATGTGCTCGTGCACGTCGAACTGCCGCTTGCACTGCCGATTATCATGTCGGGCATTCGCAATATGGTGACGATGACCGTTGCGCTTGCGGGAATCGCCTCGTTCATCGGTGCGGGCGGGCTCGGCGTTGCGATCTATCGCGGCATTACGACGAACAACCCGGCGCTGACGATCGCGGGCAGTCTCCTTATCGCCGCGCTTGCGCTGGTGCTCGACGCCATCCTCGGCGCATTGGAGCAGGGCGCGAAAAAAGATCTGCATCGGCGCAGGTCGGGTAAATCTCTCGGTATCGCCGCCGGACTTCTTGTGTTCATCGGTCTTGCCGGCGGGGTGCTCTACGGGATGTTTGGAACAAAAGATGTTATCCGCATCGCGACAAAACCCATGACGGAGCAGCTCGTCATGGGAGAGATGCTGAAGCTCCTCATCGAGCAGGACACGAATCTTTCGGTTCGTCTGACGCCGGGCGTCGGCGGCGGAACGTCGAATATTCAGCCCGCTATGGAAAGCGGTGATTTTGACCTCTATCCGGAGTATACGGGCACGGGGTGGAACATGGTGCTGAAGGAAAAACGGACGTATGACGAGCATTTATTTCCGTTACTCACGGCGGCGTATCACGAGCGGTATCATATGCGGTGGATCGGCATGTACGGATTCAACGATACGTTTGGCATTGTGGTGCGGCGGGACATCGCGAAGCAATATGGACTGCGAACGTATTCCGACTTAGTAAATGCTCCGCCGGCACTGACCTTTGGGGCGGAGTATGATTTCTTCGAACGCGAGGACGGATATGCGGCGCTTTGCCGCGCCTATGGGCTGAGTTTTGCGCGGACGATGGATCTCGATATCGGGCTTAAATATAAGGCGCTCGAAAGCGGACAAATCGACGTCATGACGATTTTCACGACGGACGGGCAGCTCGCCGCATCGGATGCCGTCGTTCTTCAAGACGACCGCGGATTTTTTCCCTCCTACCGCTGCGGGAATGTGGTTCGCGAGGAAGTTTTGACCACACATCCGGAGCTTGCGGATACGCTTGAAAAACTGACGGATACGATCACGGATGCCGAAATGGCGCGGATGAATTATGCCGTTGAGAGCGCGGGGCGCGAACCTCGCGCCGTGGCGGAAGAGCATCTCCGCAGCAAGGGACTCCTGCGGTAATTTTCTGCGGGAATATCAGACCGGCGCGGATTTCGATTTGATAGGCGTGCGCCAATTTGTTATAATGTCTAGGATATTGCAATGAAAGACGGTGAAGCTATGAATGTGACGGAAAAGGATCTGGAGACGACCGCGCGTCTCTCGCGTCTCGCCATTCCTGCGGACGAAAGAGCGGATGCGCTCGCGCGTCTCGGGGACTTCCTGACCTATGTGGATAATCTTTCCGGTGTCGATACGGAGGGCGTCCGGCCGACGACGTACGCGCTGCCGATCGAGAATGTGTTTCGTGCCGACGAGGTGCGTCCGTCTCTCCCGAACGAAGCCGCGCTCTCCAATGCGCCGCTCCGGGAGGACGGGTACTTCAAAGTGCCGAAGGTACTGGAAGGATAGGAGGGACTCTTTTGCATCTCTATGAAAAACCGGCGCATGTCCTGCACGATATGCTCTCGCGCCGCGAGATCAGCGCGCGCGAACTCACGGAGGATGCCTTTGCACGGATGGATGCCGCAGAGCCGCAGGTGGGCGCGTATCTCCTCGAGACACGCGAAGCGGCGCGCATGCAGGCGGACGCCGTTGATGCGAAAATTGCGGCGAAGGAAGAGATTCCGTTCCTCGCGGGGATTCCCGGCGCGGTGAAGGATAACATCTGCACGAAGGGCGTGCGGACGACCGCCGCTTCAAAGATTCTCGAAAACTTTGTTCCGCCCTACGACGCGACGGTTGTGACAAAGCTGCACGATGCTGCGGCGGTCGTTCTCGGCAAGACAAATATGGACGAGTTTGCGATGGGCGGCTCGACGGAGAACTCCGCGTACCGGCCGACGCACAATCCGTGGGATACGGCGCGCGTGCCCGGCGGCTCGTCCGGCGGCAGCGCGGCGGCAGTCGCGGCAGGGACGGCGATCTGGGCGCTCGGCTCCGATACGGGCGGCTCCATCCGTCAGCCCGCGTCGTTCTGCGGCATCGTCGGACTCAAACCGACCTACGGGCGCGTCTCCCGCTACGGACTCATCGCATACGCCTCTTCGCTCGATCAGATCGGTCCTGTGACGCGCGACGTCACGGATGCCGCACATCTGCTGAACGTCATCGCGGGACACGACGTGATGGATTCGACGGCAAGCAAAAGCCCCGTGCCCGACTATACGAAAGCATTGACGCAGGATGTCAAGGGGCTGAAGATCGGACTGCCGAAGGAATACTTCATCCCCGGCATGGACGCAGAGGTCGAGACTGCCGTCCGCAAGGCGATTCACGATTTTGAATCCATGGGCGCCGAGGTGCGGGAAATCTCCCTGCCGCATACGGACTACGCGGTGTCGACCTACTATCTCATCGCGCCCGCGGAGGCGGCGACCAATCTCGAACGCTATGACGGCGTGAGCTACGGCGCGCGCGTGGACGGGGAAGACCTCGTCGATATGATGACGCGCACGCGCACGGAGAAATTCGGCGATGAGGTGCGCCGCCGCATCCTCATCGGCAACTATGCGCTCTCGGCGGGCTACTACGACGCCTATTATCTGAAGGCGCTCAAGGTGCGGACACTGATTCGCGAGGACTTTACACGCGCCTTTGAGGACGTCGACGTGATTATGACGCCGACGGCGCCGACGACCGCGTATCGCATCGGAGAGATAGAAAACCCGCTGCAAATGTATTTGCAGGACATCTCTACCGTACCGGTCAACCTTGCGGGACTGCCGGGCATTTCTGTGCCGTGCGGATTCAGTGCGGCGGGACTTCCGATCGGACTGCAAATCATAGGGAAACCTCTTGCGGAAGAGACGATTTTGCGTGCGGCATTTGCCTATGAACAGGCGCACGACTATCATACGAAACTAGCGCCGATTGGAGGGAACGCATGAAATTCGAAACTGTCATCGGTCTTGAGATTCACTGCGAGCTCAAGACCAACACGAAGATTTTCTGCGGCTGCGCCACAACCTTCGGCGCCGCGCAGAACACGCATGTCTGTCCCGTCTGTCTCGGCCTGCCGGGCGTCCTGCCGGTCGTCAACCGCCGCGTCGTAGAGTTCGCGATCAAGGCGGGGCTTGCGACGAACTGCACGATCAACGAGTACAGCAAATTTGACCGAAAGAATTATTACTATCCCGATTTGCCGAAGAATTTTCAGACCTCCCAATACGATCTGCCCATCGCCGAGCACGGCTGGGTTGACATCGATACGGCGGCGGGGAAGAAACGGATTCGCCTGACGCGCATCCACATGGAGGAGGATGCGGGAAAACTCGTGCACTCCGGTACGACGATTAAGGACTCCGCGACGTCGAATGTGGACTACAACCGCACGGGCGTGCCGCTGCTCGAGATCGTCTCAGAGCCGGATATGTCCTCGGCGGAGGAAGCGCGCGCCTATATGGAGAAGATCAAGGCGATCATGGAGTACATCGACGTCTCCAACTGCCGCATGGAGGAGGGCAATCTCCGCGCGGACATCAACGTGTCGCTGCGTCCGGTCGGCTCCGATGTGCTCGGCACGCGCACGGAGATGAAGAACATCAACTCCTTTAAGGCGCTCGAAGACGCCATCAACTACGAAGTGGAACGGCAGACCGAGGTGCTTGAGGACGGCGGACACATCGTTCAGGAGACGCGCACATGGGATCCCGAGCGCGGCATCACGCTCTCCATGCGCAGTAAGGAAGAGGCGCACGACTACCGCTATATGCCGGAGCCTGATCTGCCGCCGATCGTCACGAGCGCCGCAGAGATCGAGGCGATTCGCGCCGCGCTGCCGGAGCTGCCCGATGCCCGCCGTGCGCGTCTGATGGACGAGGCGGGGCTTTCCGCCTACGACGCGGGCATCATCACGAGTTCGCGCGCCATGGCGGAGTATTACGATGCCATTACCGCAACGAGAGCGGATGCAAAGCTCGCGGCGAACTGGCTGATGGGCGATCTGTCGAAAAACCTCAACGCCGAGGGACTGACGATCGAGCAGTCTCCCGTCGATGCCAAACGCCTTGGCGAGATGATATTGCTCATCTCGAAGGGAACGATTTCCTCGAAGATCGGCAAAACCGTGTTCAAGGAGATGTGGACATCGCCCGACGCACCGGAGAAAATCGTCAAGGATAAGGGGCTCGTCCAGATCACCGATACCAAGGAGATCGAGGAGATCGTCGAGAACGTCATCGCCGCGAATACAAAGGCGGTCGAGGACTACAAGGGCGGCAACAAGAAGGCCATCGGCGCGCTGGTCGGGCAGGTCATGAAACAGTCCAAGGGCAAGGCAAACCCGCAGATGGTGAACGAACTGCTCGCAAAAAAACTGGACGCCTGATTTTTCGAAAACAAATATCTCGTTGTGAGCGGACATAAAAATCAGCCCTTCCCGTATGGAAAGGGCTGATTGCACTTGCGGAAGGAGGGGCACGGTCATGCACTGTCAAGCCGCCGTATTTGATTTGGACGGAACACTGGTCGACTCGCTGGCGGATCTCGCGGACGCCGCGAACGCCATGCTCGCATCCTATAGATTTCGAACGCATGACGTGGGCGCATATCGCTATTTCGTCGGTGATGGCTCTCGCAAACTGATCGAGCGCATATTGCCCAAGGAGCGGAGCCGGGATGCGGCGTTCGTGGATGAAGCAATGGCGCGCTACAAAGACTGCTACGCGGAGCGTCTGTTGCACCAGACGAAGCCCTATGACGGCATCCCGGAGATGCTGGAGGAACTTCGGCGCAGGAATATCCCCATGGCAATCTGCACGAATAAGCATCAGAGCGCGGCGGATGCCATAGTAGAAGCCCTATTTCCTAAAAATATGTTCCAAGAAGTCATCGGCGACCGGCGCGGTCTGCCGCGCAAGCCCGATCCGCAGAAGGTCTTGCACATCGCCCGTCGAATGGGCGTATCGCCTGCATCCACAGCGTATTTTGGCGACACTGCCGTCGACATGGATACCGCGCACAACGCGGGAACGCTCGCGGTCGGCGTCCTATGGGGATTTCGCCCGCAGCAGGAACTCACAGAGCACGGCGCGCAGATCCTTTTATCGCATCCGCGCGAACTCTTTCAAAAACTGACGTTTTGTGCGCAGGATATAGTATGATACAGAGAGAGGCAGAATGAAGACCGCAATACCCGTACAGCAGGGAAAGAATTACGACATCCGGATAGAACGTCTCGGCACGTCGGGCGAGGGCGTCGGCAGGTACGATAACTTCACCATATTCGTGCCGAACGCACTGCCGGGCGAGCAGGTTTCCGCGCGCGTCGAAGAAGTAAAAAAGACCTATGCGCGTGCGCGTATCATGGAGATTCGTGTCGCGAGCGCCGACCGCGTACGCCCGCGCTGCGAGATCTACAGCGTCTGCGGCGGCTGTCAGTTGCAGCACCTCTCCTACGAAGCACAGCTTACGGCAAAGCGTCTTCAAGTCGTCGACGCCATGACGCATATCGGAAAACTGCCGCATGTCCCGGTCAAGGAAACGTTGGGCGCGGCATCGCCGTGGAACTATCGCAACAAAATGCAGTTCCCCGTCGGCATTCATCAGGGGCAAATTGTCGTCGGATGTTTCGCGCAGGGGAGTCACCGGATCATCGACACCGAGGACTGCCATATCCAGCGGGAGGGGAACAATGCGCTCGCAAACGCCGTGCGTGACATCGTAACGAAGCTCCGGATTCCCGTTTACAACGAGGACACACACCGCGGCATTTTGCGTCACATCGTCGGGCGCGTCGGGCAGGGCGATGAACTCATGGCGGTCATCGTGACCGCTGCGAAGGAACTGCCGCGCAAAAAAGAATTGATCCGCATGATGCGCGAACGCCTGCCGCAGCTTGTCAGCATCCAGCAGAACATCCAGACCTACCGCAACAACGTTGTCATGGGGCGGGACACCGTACTGCTATGGGGGAAGCCGACCATCAGAGACACACTTGGAAAGCTCAGCTTTCACATCTCGCCGCGCTCCTTCTTCCAAGTCAATACCGCACAGGCGGCAGTCCTCTATGAGCAGGCGCTGCAATACGCCGACCTCCACGGCACGGAGACCGTCATCGACGCCTACTGCGGCACGGGGACGATCACACTCTTCCTCGCACAGAGGGCGTGGAACGTCTACGGCATCGAGATCGTCCGTCCCGCCATCCTCGACGCACGGAAAAATGCGTGCGACAATGGCATCAAAAACGCCGAGTTTATCGTTGGCGATACGACCGCCGTCATGCCGTCGCTCTATCGGCAGGGCGTACGCCCCGATGTCGTTGTCGTCGATCCCCCGCGCGCGGGCTGTACGCCGACCGTCCTGAAAACCTTCGCTAATATGAAGCCCCGCCGCATCGTCTACGTCTCCTGCAACCCCGCAACCCTCGCACGCGACCTCGCCATCATGAAAACCCTCGGGTACGAAGCCCGGGAGATACAACCCGTGGATTTATTTCCGCAAACCTCGCATGTCGAGTGCGTGGCATGGATGACGCAGACGGGGCGGTGAAGTCATACAAAGTCTTGCCATATATAAATCCATGTATTTGGAATCAATACACTGATGCTCTTATTTTTAATATTAAAGAGAGGATATTTTTCTGTTATAATGAATGTATTAGTTTTGTTCATACTCAAGAATGTTGATAAGAAAATCAAAAATAATAGGAGAAAGGAAATAAGCAGTGGAATCTCAAAAAGTTAAGCCAATATTTTCTGTTGGAGATGTTGTAACAAATGAAGAATTATATCGTACATTTCGTTGTGGAAATATGGGAGGAATGCGTCGGTCTAAAGCAACAGGTACACTTGTTATCATATCAGATCATACGAAAATGTACGCTGATAAATGGTATGGAAATGAGCTCCATTATACAGGTATGGGGAGAAATGGTGATCAGACAATAGATGGAAATCAAAATAAGACTTTACTTGAATCAGATCATAATGGTGTTGAGATTCATCTATTTGAAGTTTTTGAGCCTACAAAGTATACCTATCAAGGGATAGTAAAGCTTTCGAATAAGCCATATCAAGAAATTCAAAATGGAGAAGATGAACATCCACGTAAGGTATGGATGTTTCCATTAAAAAAAGTGGATAGTGATCATTAAAAAGTATATGAGGCATAATAGAATATTTTTATTAATAATAACAAAAGTCAAATTATCTAGCATGAATTTTATCAGGAGGAAGGATGGGAAAAACTGATAAAAATTATTCAAGGGTTTGTCAAGTAAAGTGTGTAAGTTTCTTATAGAGCGGAATATTTTCGGATCATCTGCCCGACACGCTCATCAATACAGAGTTGATTCATCACAATCGAGTCTGTGAAGAAAAGTCTGTAAATCGGATCTTCTATGATGTGTGCAAGTGTTAATCAGGCAATCTGTTCGGATACATAATCGCCAGTTCGCCTCGGATTTTACCCCAGTTCTTTATCGGCATCGTCCATTTCTTAGTGGCTTCAAACGTCGTCAAATAAAGAACCTTTAATAACGCTTGTGCACTAGGAAATACGCTCCGTTGTCGATTTAATCTACGGTATGATGCATTAAGACTCTCTATGATATTCGTGGTATAAAATGCGGTGCGAACCCCCATAGAGAACTTGAATATCGGTGTTATGACGTCCCAATGATCATACCATCTCCGCATGGCCGCTGGATAATGGGAACTCCATTTTTTATCTGCCTCTTCTAGTCTTTTGAGGGCGGTCTTTTCATCAGGAGCCGTGTATATGCTGCGAAGATCCTTGGCAAAGAATTTCATGTCCTTATGCGCCACATATTTCAGGGTATTGCGTACCATGTGTACGATGCAGCGCTGATGCTCCGTTTCCGGAAAGGCCGCCTCTACCGCTTCCTTGAGCCCGCTGAGCCCGTCAGAGCAAAGGATAAGAACATCTTGAACCCCCCCCGATTTTTTAGGCTGTTAAGAATGCCAAGCCAATATTTGCTGCTCTCATTTTCTCCAATTTCAATGGTTAAGACTTCTTTTCGCCCGGCATCGTTAATCCCTACAACGACGTAGGCCGCAAGTTTGCTTACGATGCTGTCCTGACGCACGGAAAAATGGATGGCATCAATGAAAACGATCGGGTAAACGCTGACAAGGCAGCGGTTCTGCCATTCCTCAATGTGGGGCAGAATCTTATCGGTTACGTCGGATACAAATCCTTCCGATGCCTCAAAACCGTAGATGTCATTGATCGTTTCGGAAATCTGTCTCGTAGTCATTCCCTTGGCATACATGGATATGATTTTCTGATCAATCGCAGAGATATCCTTCTGCCGCTTTTTTACCACCTGTGGTTCAAAAGAAGACTGTCGGTCTTGGGGGACTTCAATCCGAACGCTCCCATAGCTGCTGTTTAATGTCTTGGATTTGTACCCATTGCGAGCGTTCTCATTGGCGGAGCGTTGGGATTTTTCGTAGCCTAAATGGCTGTCCATTTCCGCCTCCATCATTTCCTTGATGGTTCCGCCCAGCAGGTCTTTTAGTGCGTCTTGGATGTCGGATGTGCTCTCAATGTCATACTCTTGAAAGAGTTGCTGAATGATCGCTCTTTTCCCATCGGTCATTTTGACTTTGTGAACTTCTTTTTGTTGTTTTGCCATAAACAAAGACCTCCCATGATTTGATTTTACCATAGAAGTCCTTATTCCTTCGAGTCGGAAGTTTTTACAGAATTTCTTTCACACACTCTCACAATCGCCCAGTTCTGAATGGAGTGTCCCTTCCACTTCTTGTACAGCTCCTTGATCCGTAAGTAAAACACCTTGAACACAGCCGTCTCGCTTTGAAATGCCCCCTGCTTCGTTACTTTGCGAAAACTTGCATTGACGCTCTCTATCGCATTTGTTGTGTACATGACACGACGGACATCACTGCCATATTGGTAAAGCTGCTCAACATGCCGGAAGTTGTCCTTCCATACGCGAATTGCGCCCGGATACTTGCTCCAAGTCTCACAGAATTTCTCAAATTCGCTCTGTGCAGCCCGAAGGCTAACTGCCCCATAGATCTTTTTAAGTTGTGCCGTAAATGCCTTGTAATCCTTGCTCGGAACGTATTTAAGAGAATTGCGTATCAGGTGAACAATGCACCGCTGTACCACCACGTTCTTAAAGATCGACTTTGCGCCGTCTTCCAGGCCGCTCACTCCGTCCATTGATATGAAGCCGATGTCCTGTACGCCGCGTGCTTTGATCTCGTCAAATACCTGCATCCAGTGATGTTTGCTTTCCGTATCTCCCATCCATAGCCCTAGAACGTCTTTCTTGCCTTTCAGATCATATCCGAGGATCACATATACCGCTTGATCAGATACGCCTTTGTCACCGCGCATTGAAACATAGATACAGTCAACGAAGACAAACGGATAAAATGCCTTGAGCGGTCGATTTTGCCATTCATGCAGCTCGTCAAGCACACTGTCTGTAATATGCGAGATTTGCTCGGCACTGAGCATAAAGCCATAGATGTCATCGATGGTGGAGGAGATGTCTCGCTGACTCATTCCTCTGGCATACATCGCGAGGACTTTTCCTTCAATGGACGAAACGTCCGTCTGTCTTTTGGGAACGATTTGCGGTGTAAAAGAGCCGTCACGGTCTCTTGGGACGCTGATGGGAACCTCGCCTGCTGAGGTTTTGAGGACTTTGGGGGTATATCCGTTGCGGCGATTTGCTGTATCCTTTTCGCTGCGCTCGTTGCTCATGTAACCGAGGTGGTTTTCCATCTCGCCGTTGAGCATGGCTTCAAACATGGGACCGAAGATTTCTTTGAGGGCGTTTTGCATATCCTCTACGGTTTTGGGTTGATACTCTTCGATAATTGCCTTGGCGAGCGTTGCACCGCGCCGTGGGAGCCTCTTTGACATAACGGTTCCTCCTTAGTTTTTGACTTCCCCTCACCGGGAGTGTTCCTAAGCTGTATCCCTATTTACACAGTTTATTATACACTCCCTTATTCAATACAGTTTTTATAGTTTATTTTAAAATAATATCTTAGTTCAGAAATTCAGATATTTTTACAGAATTAAGGATTGTATCGCTATATTTAATTCTGTAAAATATAAGAAGTCGGAAACTTCATAAAAGACGATGGATTCTTTTATGGCGATATTTGTCGTGATTCGCGGAAAATTCTTGACGATGTACGGGACAACTTGATAAAAGGTGGGATACAGAGTGAGTGTAGCGATACAGATCAAAGATGTGGTGAAGCGTTACGGAGATCTGACGATTATCCCGGATCTTTCGCAGGAGATCAAAAACGGTGAGTTTTTCACACTTTTGGGACCGTCGGGCTGCGGCAAGACGACGCTCCTGCGGATGATCGCGGGGTTCAACTCCATCGAGGGCGGCGTGATCCAATTCAATGGGGAGACGATCAACGATTTGCCCGCGCATAAACGCAACATCGGCATGGTATTCCAGAGTTATGCGATCTTTCCGCATCTCACGGTGCGTGAAAATGTGGAATACGGTCTGAAACTTCGCAAGACGGCGAAAGATGAGATGAAACGTCTCGTCGACGACATCCTTGACGCGGTGAAGATCACAGAGTATCAGGATCGCCTGCCCGAGCGGCTTTCCGGTGGTCAGCAGCAGCGCGTTGCGCTTGCGCGCGCCATCGTCATTCATCCGAGCGTACTGCTCATGGACGAACCGCTCTCGAACCTCGACGCGAAGCTGCGTGTGGAGATGCGCTCCGCGATTCGCGAGGTACAGCAGAAAGTCGGCATCACAACGATCTATGTGACACATGATCAGGAGGAAGCGCTCTCGATCTCGGATCGCATCGCGGTCATGGACAAGGGCGTCATCCAGCAGACAGCGGATCCGGAGACGCTCTACGCGCGCCCATATAATGCCTTTGTCTCAACGTTCATTGGACATTCGAACCTGTTCCGTGCGCGCATCGAGGGCGGCAGGAACATCGTCCTCTCGGACGGCTACACGTTCCAAGTAGACGGCATCGAAGGCGCATCGGACGGGCAGGAGGTCGTTCTCTCCGTGCGTCCGGAGGAGTTCTCCCTGCAGGAGGACGGCATGGAATGCCGCATCACGGGCAAGGTGTTCCTTGGCAAATATGTCAATTACTGGCTGGAGTTCCCCGAGGACATGATCTGCATGGGACAGCCGTCAATCGAGTTCTCGCAGGATGTAGGACATGCGGAGCGCATCCTCGAGGTCGGAGAGACGATTCGTCTGCGCCCGAACGCAGCCAAGGTAAATGTGTTCACAGCGGACGGCAGCCGCAACCTCCTGAAGGATGTGGTTCGCTATGAATAAGCAGAAAATAAGGCTCGATTTTTGGACGGGCGTCACCGTCCTCTCCATCGCTATATTTTCGCTTTTTCTCATCTATCCGCTCTTCTCGCTCTTCGTTTCCGCGTTCCAGAATGCAGAGACAGGAGCATTTTCGCTGGAACATTTTGTACATTTCTTTCAACGCAAATATTATTACCAGTCGATGATCAACAGCTTTTCCGTGACGCTCTGCGTAACGGTGCTCGCCATCCTCATCGGCACGACGCTCGCGTACTTCATGACGAAATACAAAATCAAGGGAAAAAACGTTGTGGAGATCTGCATCATCATCTCGCTCCTCTCGCCGCCATTCATCGGTGCGTACTCGTGGATCCTCATCGGCGGGCGCAGCGGGATGCTGACACAGTGGCTTTACAATACGTTTGGCTATGAGTTCCCATCTATCTACGGATTTGCAGGTATCCTGCTCGTCCTTACGCTGAAGCTCTATCCGTTCATCTATCTCTATGCGGCGGGCGCGATGAAAAATATCGACTCCGCGCTCATAGAGGCGGCAGAGAGTCTTGGGTGCAGCGGCGTTCGGAAAGTATTCACCGTTATTGTGCCGCTCATCACACCGACGATTCTCGCGGGTGCACTCATGGTATTCATGAACGCCATGGCGGATTTCGGCACGCCGATGCTCATCGGCGAAGGATTCAACGTCATGCCCGTCATGATATACTCGGAGTTCATCAATGAGGTCGGTGATCAAGCAAACTTCGCGGCGGCAATGGCGGCGATCATGGTCATCATCACATCGACCATATTCCTCCTGCAAAAATTTGTCGTCAATCGCAAGTCTTTCACAATGAGCTCTCTGCGTCCCATGCAGTCCGAACCCATGACCGGCGCGGGCAACATCGTAATGCACGCGATCATCTACCTCTTGGTTGCGCTGTCGATGATACCGCAGCTTGTCGTTGTCTATACGTCGTTCCTCAATACGAGAGGTGCGGTCTTTGTCGAAGGGTATTCGCTGGACAGCTATCGAACCATCTTCGAAACGCTCGGCACGGCGATTACGAATACCTATCTTTACAGCACCTCGGCGATTCTCCTGATCGTCTTCCTCGGTGCGACGGTCGCGTATCTGACCACACGGCGCCGCAGCGCGCTGACCGAGTTCATCGACGTACTGACCATGTTCCCGTACATCATCCCCGGCTCTGTACTCGGTATCACGCTGCTCCTCGCGTTCAACGACGACCCGATCCTGCTTTCGGGCACGGCGTTCATCATCATCATCTCCCTTGTCATTCGGCGTCTGCCGTACACACTTCGCTCCAGCTCGGCGATCCTCTATCAGATCAGCCCGAGCATCGAAGAGGCGTCCATCAGTCTCGGTGCATCACCGCTTAAGACCTTCTTTAAGGTCACTGCGGTCATGATGCTCCCCGGTGTGATGAGCGGCGCGATCCTCTCGTGGATCACCGCGATCAACGAACTGAGCTCCTCGGTCATCCTCTTTACGGGCGCAACCAAAACAATGTCCGTCGCCATCTACACCGAGGTCATCCGCGCCAGCTACGGCACGGCGGCAGCGCTCTCGACGATCCTCACAATAACGACGATTGCGGCGATGGTAATTTTCTTCCGTGTCTCCGGCAGCAAGGATGTTACCCTCTAGGGATTTGATACATTCGCGTTTCTTTGGAACAAATTGTTCCGAAAAATATAAAGGAGGTATTTCCATGAAGTTCAAGAAACTGCTCACCGGATTGGTGGCAGGCGTGTTCCTCGGCGGCGTGCTCGCAGGCTGCGGCGGGGGCGCGCAGAAAGAGGAGAAGGCGGCGGCTGATGGCGATAAAACACTCGTCGTCTACTGCCCGCATCCGCTCGCGTTTATCAACCCGCTTGTGCAGGAGTTCGAGAAACAGAGCGGCATCCACGTTGAAGTCATCGCAGCAGGCACCGGCGAGCTTCTCAAGCGCGTTGAGTCGGAGAAAGCGAATCCACTCGGGGACATCTTCTGGGGCGGTTCACTCAACACGATGAAGCCGAAGGCGGGACTATTCGAGAACTACACGTCCGCGAACGAAGACCATGTGCAGCAGGCGTTCAAGAATGTCGAGGGCTCGATGACGCGCTTCACCGACATCCCGAGCGTTATCATGGTAAACACGAACCTCATCGGCGACATCAAGGTCAACGGCTATGAGGATCTCCTCAACCCCGCGCTCAAGGGCAAGATCGCGATGAGCGATCCCTCCAAGTCCTCCTCGTCCTACGAGCACCTCGTCAACATGCTCTATGCGATGGGCAAAGGCGATCCTGACAAGGGCTGGGATTATGTCGAGAAGTTCTGCCGCAATCTTGACGGCAAGCTCCTCTCCGGCTCCTCCGCCGTCTATAAAGGCGTTGCGGACGGCGAGTATGCGGTCGGCTGCACGTTTGAAGAGGGCGGCGCAAAATACGTTGCCGACGGTGCACCCGTAAAGCTCGTCTACATGGAGGAAGGCGTTATCTCCAAGCCGGACGGCATCTACATCATCAAAAATGCAAAGCATATGGAGAATGCAAAGAAGTTCATCGACTTCATCACGAGCAAAGAAGCGCAGAGCATCATTGCCTCACAGCTCCATCGCCGTTCTGTTCGCGACGATGTGGATCCGCCCGTTGGTCTCATCCCGAAGGAACAGATCAACATCATCAACGACGATGAAGCAACGGTCGAAAAGAATAAGAAGGCTTGGCTCGACAAGTTCAAGGATATCTTTACGAGCGTTCAGTAAAAGCTTTTCAGAGGATGACTGAAGTATTTACTCGGGTCGTCTTCTTTAATAAAAAGGCTGCCGCATTACTCATGAATGCAGCAGCCTTTTTTGATGATTTTGATGAAGTCCTTCTATCCGACCGGAGGAAAGGAACAGAGATATTTATTTTTTGTCGAGGAGTGCTTGAATCTCGGCGGCTTTGCCGTCCGATCCGAGGACGTCTTTAATTTTGTGGGCGACCAGCTCTTTGATGTAGCTGCGGCCGTCCGTGAGGTATTGACGCGGGTCGAAGTGGGACGGCTCTTTCTTGAAATGTTCGCGAATGCCCGCCGTCATGGCAAGACGCAGATCTGAGTCAATGTTGATCTTGCAGACGGAGGATTTTGCTGCGCGGCGGAGCTGATCCTCGGGGATTCCTACCGCATCCGGCATATGCCCGCCGTTCTCGTTGATGATTTTCACATATTTTGGAATGACGGAGGAAGCACCGTGGAGCACGATGGGGAAGCCTGGGATTCGTTTTTCGATTTCTTCCAAGATGTCAAAGCGCAGCGGAGGCGGGACGAGCACGCCGTCGGCGTTGCGCGTGCACTGATCCGGCGTGAATTTGAATGCGCCGTGCGATGTGCCGATCGCTATGGCGAGAGAGTCGACGCCGGTCTTTTCTACGAAATCCTGTACTTCTTCCGGTTTTGTATAGGACGCATCTTCTGCGGAGACATTTACATCGTCCTCGATGCCTGCAAGCTGACCGA
This sequence comes from Selenomonas sp. oral taxon 137 str. F0430, assembly GCF_000183625.1. Taxonomy (NCBI): domain Bacteria; kingdom Bacillati; phylum Bacillota; class Negativicutes; order Selenomonadales; family Selenomonadaceae; genus Selenomonas; species Selenomonas sp. oral taxon 137. The sequence goes on along the minus strand of NZ_AENV01000013.1, from coordinate 14,787 downwards.
GCTCCGCTTCAACGACAACGCCGTGCGCATGAGCATACTCGGCAACGCGCTTTGCAAGCGCAACATTTTCATCATAGGGGAGATGGGAGCCGTCAATCATCACGGAGGTAAAACCGCCGTCGATGCAGGACTTGCAGATGTCAAAGTCCGCGCCGTGATCGAGGTGGAGTGCGATGGGGATGTCGTTGATCTCGAGAGCGGCGCGCACAAGATGAACAAGATACTCATGACGTGCGTACTTGCGTGCCCCTGCGGAGACCTGCAAAATCAGAGGGGAACCGAGTTCGCCCGCGGCGTCCGTGATGCCCTGAACGATCTCCATGTTGTTGACGTTGAAAGCGCCGATGGCATAGCCGCCGTCATAGGCTTTCTTAAACATTTCTTTTGTTCCAACGAGTGGCATGTAATTACCCCCTAAAAAGTTAAAACACAGAATCGACACTTGCATTATAGCATAGTTTATCATTCCGGGATACTGATTTTTGTAATTTCCCTCACGTTCTGTTATAATGGGGGCACTTATTTGTAGAGGAGGGGCGCAGCGTGCAGTTAAAACGCTTGGAAGCGTACGGATTCAAGTCCTTTGCCGACCGCATCGTCGTGGAATTTGACCGCGGCATTACGGCGGTTGTAGGGCCGAACGGCAGCGGCAAAAGCAATATTACGGATGCCGTTCGTTGGGTTCTTGGCGAACAGAATATCCGAATGCTGCGCGGGCTTCGCTCCGAAGATATTATCTTTGCAGGTTCCACCGCGCGGCGTGCACTCAGCGTCGCGGAAGTCGTGCTCGTCTTTGACAATCGGGATAAGACACTCCCCATTGATTATGAGGAAGTTGTCGTCAAACGCCGTCTTTATCGCAGCGGGGAAAGCGAGGTATATCTCAACGACGCGCGCTGCCGTATCAAGGATATTTACCGTCTCTTTGCCGATACCGGTATCGGACATGACGGCATGAGCATCATCGGGCAGAACCGTCTGAACGATATTCTCGACAGCCGCCCAGAGGAACGCCGCGTCTTTTTCGAAGAAACGGCAGGCATTACGAAGTATCGCACGAGGAAACAGGAGGCGCTGCGCAAGCTGCGCGAAAACGACGCCGATCTCATTCGCTTGAGCGATATCATGTATGCGCAGCGCGCCGAGCTAGAGCCGCTGGCGGCACAAGCGGAAAAGACAAGCGCGTATCGTGAGCTCGAGGCGGAGCGGCGTCAATATCGCCTGACGTCGCTCGTGCAGACGCATGAACAGCTCGTCGGCGCGCAGGAAAATCTCATGCGCCTCCTGCATAATGACCGTGATGAAGAGGCGTCTCTTATTGGAGAACGCGCGCAGACGGAGGGGAAAAAACGCAATATAGAGCTTGAGATGGAGCAAATCGACAGCGATCTCGCAGAGATAGAAAAAAGTGATACAGAGCTGCAGAATGCGCTTGACGCGCTCAAGAAGGAATCCGCTATGCTCCTAGGGCGGCAGGATCAATGTGTGCGGCGCAAAGAGGATTTGGAGCGGCTGCGCGAGTCGAGCCGGGCAAAGATTGAAGCGACTGAGCAGGAAATTGTGCAAATTCAAAATATGCTCTCCGGTAAGATTGCCGCACGGGAGGAAAAGGAGAAGGCGCACACAGAGGCGCAGGAACAACTAAAGAACATCCGCACGCATCGTGCGCTGTATGAGGAACAATCGGCACGCGGCAGCCGATCGCTACGCGCCGTGGAGCGCGTCATGGTAAGGCTGCGCGAGTCGCTTGCCGTTGCCGCCGATCACTCTGAACGCGGAGATGAGGGGCGTCTGCGGCGCAGCGAAGAACTGTCACAAAAGAAATGCCGGATTATAGAGGCGCAAAGCGAATTGAGCCGTATGGAAGCCGCACTGCAAGACCTCGAGCAACAGCGAGATAAATGCGCCGACGATCGCGTACGCCTTTCTCATGCAGTGGAAGAACACCGGGCGAAAGCGCAGGGCATCGAGGAAGAGATGCGCCGCACTGCAGAGGAAATTCAACGTGCGCAGCAACGCTATGACTTTGTTCGAAAACTACAGGAAAGCTATGAGGGATTTGGCAAAGACATACAAATGGTGCTGCAGGCAAAGGAGGGCTGGCGCAGCGGTGTTTTTGGCACCGTTGCCGATCTGATCAGCATCCCGGAGCGTTATCTGACCGCGATTGAAATTGCACTTGGCGGCAGTGTGCGCAACATTATCACGGATGATGCGCAGACGGCGAAGGCGGCGATCGGCTGCCTCAAGCGGCGGAACGGGGGACGCGTGACCTTTCTTCCGCTTTCCTCCATCGTCGTTAAACGTCCGTATGACGTTGATCTCTGCCGCGTCCGGGGTGCTGTCGGTTGGGCGAATACGCTGGTCTCGGCGGAGGAGCGGTTTCAAAGAGCCGTGGATCATTTGCTCTCCCGGACGCTTGTGATGGAGACGCTGGACGATGCGCTCGCTGCGGCAAAGGAACACGGGTATCGAATCCGCATGGTCACACTGACGGGGGAGCTGCTGAACCCGGGCGGCGCGATCTCGGGCGGCGGGCAGCGATACCGTCAGTCCTTCTTACTGAACCGCCGCCATGAGGCGGAGACCTTGGCAGAGACGCTGCGCACGCAAAAAGAACGGCATATTGCATTCCAAGCCGATTTGGAGGAACGAAACAGGCTTCTGGATGACGACTGCACACGCCGGGACGCCGCGTCCGCCGAAGAGGCAGAGCTTAACCGCGACCTCCTTGCGGCGCGCAGTCAACGCGATATATACCGCACGCGTCTCGCGGATCAAACAGCTGCGGTAGAGGATTTAGAACGCAAAGAACGTGTGGCGCAGGAAAGCAGTGCGAGAGCCGCGCGCAAAAAAGAGCTGCTCGAGCGTCATCTCGCGCAGTGCGGCGATCATGCACGGCGTTTTTCCAAAGAGACGGAAGAGATTGCGCAGAAAATGACGGCGCTCTCATCCGAGGAGCAATCCTGCGCGCAGGGGCTCCATGCGCTCGAAGTAGAATCTGCCGCACTGGACGCGGAGATTCGGACGGGAGCCGACCATGTGAAAACGCGTACGCTTGAATACCGTGAGGCAACCGAGATGCTGGACGGTTTTACGGAGCAAATTGCGAAGCTCAGCGAAGAATTATCCGCCGGAGAACAACGGAATGCTGCATTGGAATCCGCCATCTCGGAAGAAGAGGGGAAGCTGCGCGCCCATAGAGACAATGCGCAGATCCTCAAGGATCGTCGTCTGCGGTATGAGGCAGATATGCGTCTGCTGGACGACGCGATTAAGCGTACGATCGCCTGCATGGAGCAGGTGCGTGCGAAGCTCCATGAGAACGACAAGCAGCTCGATCGCATCAATGTGCGTCTTGCCGATTGCAGCGAAAATTTGATTTCAGAATTTGGCATGACGGCGGAAACTGCAGCGCAGCAAATTTCTCCCATTGACGAATCCGTACTGAACGAACGTTTCAATGAGCTGACGAACGCCATCAACGCACTCGGTGCGGTCAACCCCAACGCCGTCGAGGAATACGCGGAAAAGAAAGCGCGCTATGAAGAGGAAGAAGCACAGATTCACGACCTTCAAAAGGCGAAGGAAGATATAGAGCGCATCATCCAAAAGATAGACACGGATATGACGCAGACATTTCGGGAGGCGTTTCAGCAAATTCAGGGATATTTCAACGAGATATTTATGAGGCTCTTTGGCGGCGGCGTTGCGGAATTACGGCTCACGGATCAAAGCGATATACTCTCGAGTGGTGTGGAGATTCTCGTCACACTACCGCATAAAAAACGGCAGAATCTCTCGGCTCTCTCCGGGGGCGAACGTGCTCTCACCGTGATTGCGCTCCTCTTCTCCTTCCTGAAGTACCGCCCGTCACCGTTCTCTATTTTGGATGAAATTGATGCGCCGCTTGATGAGGCGAATGTTTCTCGATTTGGAGATTTCTTACAAGAATTTGCACACAATACACAGTTCATCATCGTGACACATCGGAAAGGCACAATGCGGGCGGCGGACAGTATGTACGGCATCACGGTCGAGGATGCGGGCGTGTCGAAGGTTCTCTCGATTCGGCTGAAGGATTACGAAGAGAGTGCGACCGCTTAGGTTTTTAGAAATAAAGGAGCAGGCATGGGATTTTTTGATCGACTCAAAAAAGGGCTCAGCAAAACACGGGAAAATCTCACCCACAACATAGAACGGCTCATCATCGGTTATGCGGACATTGACGACGATCTCATTGACGAGCTCGAGGAGACGCTGCTTATGGCGGATGTCGGCGTAAAGACGACGGAAACGCTGATTGCCGCCGTGCGAAAGGGGATTAAACAGAAAGAGATTCGGAGTCCCGAAGACCTGATTCCGTTCATGGAGAAAGAGATTGTCCGTATCCTGGAAGAGGGCGACGATACGTTCCGGATGGCGGCGCAGGAACCGACGGTGCTGCTCGTGGTCGGAACCAACGGCGTCGGCAAGACGACGACCATCGGAAAATTGAGCGCATATTATAGTCGGCAGGGGAAGACCGTTCTCTTAGCCGCGGCGGACACCTTCCGTGCGGCGGCGATCGACCAGTTGGAGATTTGGGGGAACCGCACGAACGCGCAGGTGGTCAAGCACGCGGAGGGCTCCGACCCCGCTGCGGTCGTATTCGACGCGATGCAGGCGGCGAAAGCACGCGGCGTCGACATCGTGATCGTAGACACGGCGGGACGTTTGCAAACAAAATCCAACCTTATGCAGGAGCTCGAAAAAATATACCGCGTAATCGGACGCGAGATTCCGGGCGCGCCGCATGAGACTCTGCTCGTGCTCGATGCGGGGACGGGGCAGAACGCCATCAGTCAGGCGGAGCTGTTTACCAAGGCGGCGCCGGTCTCAGGCGTTGTGCTGACGAAATTGGACGGCACGGCAAAGGGCGGCGTAACCATCGGCATCAAATCACAGCTTTCCATTCCAATAAAGTGGATCGGCGTCGGAGAAGGCGTTGACGATCTGCGCCCGTTCCGCGCGGAGGACTTCGTGAGCGCGCTGTTCTTGAAAAAGGAAGACGAGGGGGCGTCATCGTAACGCAGATGAAGGGGAACATGATTATGTACGAAGATCTTGTTGAAACGAAACTCGCCTGTGAAAAAATCTTTGACGGCACACTGCTGCATGTCCGGCTCGATACCGTACGGCTCCCGAACGGCAAAGATGCCGTTCGGGAGTGGATCATGCATCCGGGGGCTGCTGCCGTACTGCCGATCTTGCCGAACGGCGACGTTATTTTGGTGCGGCAGTACCGCTACCCGATCAGTGCGGTGACGCTCGAGGTGCCGGCGGGAAAGCTCGACGCCGACGGTGAGGATCCGCTGCACTGCGCGCGCCGGGAGCTCTCGGAAGAGACCGGATACACGGCAAAGACCTACGAGAAATTGACGACGATTGCGACCACGGTCGGATTCTCCAACGAATATATTCATCTCTATGCCGCACGAGGTCTGTCCTCCGGCGTGCAGCACACGGATGCGGACGAATTTGTCAACGTCGTGCAGATGCCGTTTTCGCGTGCGCTCGAACTGATAAAAAAGGGGAGATTATCGACTCCAAGACCATCATCTCCTTAATGATGGCGGCAGAGCGGTTCGGGACTGATTGATGGGAGAGATTTATGTTCGGATTTAATTTTACCGAAATGCTGCTCGGCATTCCGGGACTTATCATAGCCATGACGTTCCATGAGTACGCACACGCGCGTGCCGCAGTTTCTCTAGGCGATTTCACGCCGCGGCTGATGGGGCGATTGACCATCGATCCGAGGGCGCATATCGATCCGATCGGACTGATTATGCTCTTTCTCGTACGATTCGGATGGGCAAAGCCCGTGATGATCAATCCGGTCAATTTTCGCAATCCCAAGAGAGACGACATTATCGTATCGCTCGCGGGTCCCGCGATGAATCTTCTGCTGGGATTTATCGCTTTTTATATGTTGTATTTTATTCGCTATCACAACATAGACGTCTCGGCGATTACCTTCAGCATCATACAGATGATCTTCATCTATAACGTCAACTTCGCTGTGTTTAATATCCTGCCGATCCCGCCGCTCGACGGATCACACATTCTGCGGAACCTCCTGCCGCCGGATCTCGCCTATCGCTATCAGGCGCTGGAGCGGTACAGTATCCTCATTATGATTGTATTTATTGCGACGCCTGTGCTCGGCGTCGTTCTCATGCCGATGTTCCAATTCGTGTATGCCATTTATAAAGCGCTTGCGGGCATACTTGTATTTTAGTGTGGATTATGGCGTCAAATTATCTTGTGAAATTGGAGGCGTTCGAAGGTCCTATGGATCTTTTGATGCATTTGATTGAAAAGAATAAGATCGATCTCTACGATATTCCGATTGCCGATCTGACAAAACAGTACCTTGCATATATTGATGCGGCATATGAATTCGACATCGAATTTGCCAGTGAGTTCTTGGTGATGGCGGCAACGCTGCTGCGGATTAAGTCGCGCATGATGCTTCCCAAAACCGATGCGGAGACGTCGCCGGACGAGGACCCTCGCATGGAGCTCGTGCTTCGCCTGCTCGAGTACAGACGATTCAAGGAGATTACGCCGACGCTGTATGCGATGGTGGAAGGGCAAAACGGCTATGTAGAACGTCCGCCGACATCTCTTCCCGCGCAGCGGTCAGCACCCGAAAATCTATCGGCAGATGTGCTGATGAAGATTTTTTGCACGCTGCGGCGTATGCATCGAGAAATTACGATACCGACCGTCGTGATCGCCGCGGAAGAATATCGTGTCCGGGATAAGATGACGGATATACTGGAACTTCTTACAGAGCACCGCGGAAGAATCACCTTGCGGAACGCCTTTCCTACGGGCACACGCGAAGAGCTCTTGGCGGCTTTTTTAGCACTCTTGGAACTGACGAAAATGCAGACCGTCATTGTGTACCAAGACCGGCTATATGACGACATACAGATTGTGATGAAGGAGGCGGCAGTTGGAGTCTCTTAGCCAAAAAGCGATATTGGAGGCGATTCTCTTTGCCTCAGGGACGCCGCTCTCCATACAGAAACTTGCCGAAATCATCGAAACGCCTGAGTGGATCGTACAAGAACTGCTGACTGCATTGGAGAGTAGCCTGCGTGAACGCGGCAGCGGCATTTCCTTGCGCAGATCCGCCGGTGGGTATCAGCTCGTCACGCATCCGGCGGCATTTTCCGCAGTGCAAAAACTATCGGACGTTGTGCGGCCAACGCTGTCCACCGCTGCGATGGAAACGCTCTCTATCATCGCCTACAAACAGCCCATTACGAAACAGGAAGTGGAGTATATCCGAGGTGTGCGGGCAGAGCGCTCTATTGCGCGCCTCTTAGAGCTGGAGCTGATCTGTGAAACGGGACGGAAGCAGGTCGTCGGACGCCCGATCCTCTACGGCACGACGGAGCTCTTTTTGCGTGCCTTTGGTTTGGAGCGGTTAGAGGATTTGCCTGCGCTTCCGGCGGCAGACGAGCTGAAGGATACACTTGATAACGATCAGCTCCGACTGTTTGAAGAATTGCAGACGACATCGGTCTTCATCGGCGAGAATGATGGGAACGATGCCATTGAAGAATGATATTGTTCGGTCAAATAGATACGGACGCCGTATTTTGGGAGTGTGACACACTTGGTGGAATTACTTGCTCCGGCAGGAAGCAAGGAGTCTTTTTTTGCTGCCGTGGAAAACGGAGCAAACGCGGTTTATCTCGCGGGGAAGATGTTTGGCGCACGCGCCTATGCATCTAATTTTGACAACGACACCCTCGCGGAACTGATCCGATATGCCCATCTCAGGAATGTCGGTGTACATGTTGCCGTCAATACAATCATCAATAACGACGAGCTGCCAAAACTCAGAAGTTATTTGCAGTTCCTCTACGAGGCAGGTGTGGACGCCGTTCTCTTGCAGGATCTCGGCGCGGTAAAACTCGCGCGGGATGCCGCTCCAAAACTTCCCCTGCACGCGAGCACGCAGATGACCGTGCATCATATTTCCGGTGTGCAGGCGTTAGAGGAGCTGGGGGTTTCTCGCGTTGTACTCTCGCGTGAGCTTTCTCTCAAAGAAATTCGTTCTATTTGCGCGCACAGCCGCATAGAAATCGAATGTTTTGTCCACGGCGCGCTCTGCGTATGCTATTCCGGGCAGTGCCTCATGAGCAGTATGATCGGCGGACGCAGCGGAAACCGGGGCAGGTGTGCGCAGCCATGTCGTCTCCCATACACACTGGTGGATCGTGATGGACGTGACGTTCTTGGCGATGCGGCGGGGGATTTTTTGCTGTCTCCGCGCGATCTCAATACGATAGACTTGATCCCGCAGTTGATGGACGCCGGCGTTGATTCTCTCAAAATAGAGGGGCGTATGAAGCGTCCCGAATACGTTGCGACGATCGTGCGTGCTTATCGTAAAACGATTGACTGGCATCTTGATATGAGCCGTCCGCCTGTTGACGAGCAGGATCGCGACCGCTTGGCGCAGGTGTTCAATCGTGATTTTACGACGGCGTATTTGGAGAAACGTCCCGGAAAGTATATGATGAGTGATCGGCGTCCCAACAATCGCGGGCTGCGTATCGGTCGAGTCACTGCGTATGCAAGTAAAACGGGAATGCTAACGGTCAAATTAACAAGACCTCTGTCCGTCGGTGACCAAGTCGATGTGTGGGGGATGAACGGCAAACGTATCGGTGCGGATATTACCGCCCTCTATACGAGTCGAGGGCAGAGCATCGAACATGCCCGGGCAGGAACAACGGTATCCTTTGAAATCAAGGGAAAGGTTCACATGAGCGACGCCGTGTTCAAGGTCTATGACAAGGCTCTAATGGATGAAGCCCGCCGTTCTTATGAGGAGGATGCGCGTAAAAAAATCCCCGTCTGCGCGCACGTTGAGGCACGGATGGGGAAGCCGCTGCGCCTTGCGTTTACGGACGATAGAGGTAATACCGTTTGGGCAGAGACCGAGTATATCGCAGAGCCGGCAAAGAATCGACCACTCACGGAGGAAACTGTAGAAAAGCAGATCAATCGGCTCGGAGCAACGGCTTTCACGATAGCGCACTTGTCATCCGATATAGAGGACGGGCTGATGATGCCCGTCAGCGAACTGAACAACGTGCGCAGAGAAGCGATCGCCGCGTTAGCGCAGCAGTGCATCGTATCTTTCGAGCGGGCAAGGCGCGGCGCACTGCCAAAAAAAGATTGGCACATGCCGACCGGCAGCCCCGCTCCTACGCCGAAGCCTGCGCCGCTAATGGCCGCGGTGGATGACATAGAGACGTTAAAGGCGGCTATAGACGCAGGGGCAGACGGTATTCTCTACGGCGGAGAAAATTATGACGGTATTCACCTGCGTGCCGAGGATTATCGAGCGGCGTGGAACTGTGCAAAAGAGCGCGGCGTTCGCATCGACTTCAATACGCCGCGCATTGTCCGTGCGACGGAAGAAGAGGAGATCGTGCGTCTTCTTGAATCGTTCCGTACAGAGCCGCCCGACGCGCTTCACGTGCATCATATTGGCATGGCGTATTTGGCTCGATCATATCTTTCAGTTCCTCTTCATGCAGATTACTCTATGATCTCCTATAATGCGATGACCACGGAGTTTCTGCATTCCTATGGATTTTCCGAGGCGACACTTTCACCGGAGCTGAATGCAAAGCAGATTTCGCGTATGGCAGGGCGCAGCGCACTTCCGCTCACCGTATTGGCGCACGGCAGACTGCCGCTTATGATCTCGGAGTATTGCGCTGTCGGCAGCTTTCTCGGGGGCTTAGACGGCGATACATGCTCACATCCATGCCGCAGGGAAAAGTATTTCCTGCGTGATCGCAAAGGTATTGATTTCCCGATAGAAACCGATCAATTCTGCCGTATGCATATATGCAACGCTAAGACGCTGTCCCTGCTTCCGTATGCCGCGCGTTTGATGCACAGCGGCATTTCGTGTATTCGGATTGAGGGGCGCGGCATGACAATCAACGAGCTTCGTAAGACGGTTGCCGCTTACAAAAATGCCCTGCGCATGTTGCTCCCGCTCAGCGCGGAGCAAGAGCGTATGCTGCGTATGCAGGAGGGCGGCAATATCACACGCGGGCATTATTCCCGCGGCATTTTATAATTTGAGGTAGGAGCATGGACACTGAGGCATTCAAGGTTTTAGAATACGAAAAATAAAAGACCGGCTATCATTATTTACTTCCTCCATGCGAGGGAAAGAACTGTGCCGCACGATGACGCCCGCATCGGACTTCGATACCGTTCTGCGGCTGCACGCGGAGACTGCGGAAGCTGTGAGCGTCCTGCAAATGCAGGCGCCGCCCTTCGGCGGTATCTATGACCTGCGGCATACGCTGCAAAAAGCCACGCTCGGTTCTACACTAGAAGTCGAAGAGCTGCGAGAGATCATGAGCACGATGCAGGGCATGAGAAACGTCAAGTATTTTTTCCGCGATGCCGATCTGTCTCTTCCACTGCTGAAAGAGAAGGGTGTACGGATTGAAATCCTGGGGATGCTCGAAAAGCATTTGCAGAATACCATTGACGAGCATGGCAATCTCCGCGACGATGCGAGTCCGGAACTTCGACGTGTGACACGAGAGATGCTTTCCGCACAAAATCGTGTGAAAGAGCGGCTTTCCACGATTCTGCACGATGCGGCATATCAAAAATGTTTTCAAGAGGCGATCGTCACCGTCCGTGCCGAACGCTACGTTATCCCCGTCAAACAGGAATACCGCGCGCAATTTCCCGGCGTCATTCATGACCGCTCCGCAAGCGGCGCGACGCTTTTTGTAGAGCCGTTGGCAACCGTGGAACTCAACAACACCGTGCGTCAAATGGAGCTTGCGCGAGAGCAGGAAATACGGCGTATTTTGCAGCAGCTGTCGCAGGAAATTGCACGCGCCGCAGATATTGTATCCGAAAACTGCACGATATTGGCAGAGCTTGATCTCATCTTTGCGCGCGCGGGACTATCGCGCAATATGGAAGCCTATGCGCCGACGTTCAATCGTGCCGGATACGTTCGGCTGCAAAGGGCGCGCCATCCGCTGCTCCCGAAAGACCGTGTCGTCCCCATCGATATTGAACTGGGACGCGATTTTTCCGTGCTGTTGATTACGGGACCCAATACCGGCGGGAAAACCGTCAGCATGAAAACGCTTGGCATTTTAGCGCTCATGGCGCAGTCCGGCTGCTTTCTCCCAACCGCGTCGGGGGCAGAACTCCCCGTGTACGGAAGCATCTATGCGGATATCGGGGACGAGCAGAGCATAGAGCAAAGTCTCTCTACGTTTTCGGCACACACGAAAAATATCGTGCGGATTCTGCAAAAGGCAAAGAGCAACGATCTCGTCCTATTAGACGAAGTGGGCGCGGGGACGGATCCTGACGAAGGCGCAGCCCTAGCGCGCAGTATCATCGAGCATCTTTTACAGCGCCGCATCAGTGTGATTGCAACGACGCATTACGCCGCGCTCAAGACATATGCCTATGGCAGACAGGGCGTTATGAATGCCAGCGTCGAATTTGATACGTCGACGCTGCGCCCTACCTATCGTCTCTTGATCGGTACGCCGGGTGCGAGCAACGCCTTTTCGATCAGCCGTCGGCTCGGACTTGCCGACGCTATCGTCGCGCGTGCGCAGCGGTATATCGACGAAGATCATGTGCGGTTTGAGACTGTCGTCAACGAGCTTGAGCAGGAAAAGCGCGCGTACGAGACCCGTCAAACCGAACTGCGTATACGGGCACAGAAAATATCCGCCATGGAGGAGCAGCTGCGCACGGAACGAGACAAGTTTATCCAGGCGCATAGGAAGCTCCTGCACAAGGCGCGCGAAGAGGCGAACGGCATTGTACGCGAGGCAAGGCGCAGTGCGGAAGAGACAATTAAAAAGCTCAAGCAGCAGTTTGACGATCACGGCGTGAAAGAGCGCCGCAAGGCGATCCAAGAAGCGCGCGAGCGTCTGACCGGAGCCTATATGCCGCAGCGACATCCCTCCGCCACGAAAGTCGGGCAAAAGATCCGTGCGGGCGAGATTGAGCCCGGAGATATTGTCCATATCACGCGGTTGGCACAGGAGGGTACCGTCCTCGCCGTGCAGGGGAAGGAGCTCACCGTCCAAATCGGTGCACTGCGCACCGTCGTTAAACCGGATGAATGCACGTTCGTCTCACGAAAAAAGAAAAACCACCGCACCGAAAAAGTCGGCTTCACGGGAGGAATCTCTCAAAAAGCGGCGCGGGTACACTCGCAGATCGATGTGCGCGGCATGACCGTATCCGAAGTGGAACTCACGCTTGGCAAATTTATTGACGACGCTGTCTTTGCGGGACTTTCAAAAATCCTAATCATTCACGGCAAAGGGACGGGCGCCTTGCGCCTTGGCATACAGGATTATTTGAAGCGTCACCCGTCTGTTTTATCTGTCGCATTTGCCGATATTTCCGAAGGCGGAAGCGGTGCAAGCGTTGCGGAGCTGAAATGAGCAGTGGCATTGAGTATATGGTTTGTTGATATGAGTCTGTGAAGAAAAGTCTGTAAATCGGATCTTCTATGATGTGTGCAAGTGTTAATCAGGCAATCTGTTCGGATACATAATGGCCAGTTCGCCTCGGATTTTACCCCAGTTCTTTATCGGCATCGTCCATTTCTTAGTGGCTTCAAACGTCGTCAAATAAAGAACCTTTAATAACGCTTGTGCACTAGGAAATACGCTCCGTTGTCGATTTAATCTGCGGTATGATGCATTAAGACTCTCTATGATATTCGTGGTATAAAATGCGGTGCGAACACCCATAGAGAACTTGAATATCGGTGTTATGACGTCCCAATGATCATACCATCTCCGCATGGCCGCTGGATAATGGGAACTCCATTTTTTATCTGCCTCTTCTAGTCTTTTGAGGGCGGTCTTTTCATCAGGAGCCGTGTATATGCTGCGAAGATCCTTGGCAAAGAATTTCATGTCCTTATGCGCCACATATTTCAGGGTATTGCGTACCATGTGTACGATGCAGCGCTGATGCTCCGTTTCCGGAAAGGCCGCCTCTACCGCTTCCTTGAGCCCGCTGAGCCCGTCAGAGCAAAGGATAAGAACATCTTGAACCCCCCCGATTTTTTAGGCTGTTAAGGAAACACTGATAAATTCTTATGTTGCGCAACTCTGCCTTGAAAGATTACAATAGAGAAAAACAATAAACGATGAGGGAGAGACAAAAATGGTGCAGCAAACATTTACAGACATGGAATACGCAAACCGTAACAGAACAACAAAGCGTGAAGCCTTCCTGGATGCCATGGAATCCATCATCCCTTGGAAAGAATGGATGGAACTCATTGCGCCGTTCTACGTCCAGAAAGAGCGTGGCAGGAAGTTAATCCCGCTCGAAACGATGCTGCGCATGTATCTCATGCAGAACTGGTTCGGTCTCTCGGACGAGGGAATCGAGGATGCAATCTATGACAGCTATGCCATGAAGCGCTTCCTGAAGATCGACTTCTCCATCGAACGGACACCGGATGCTACGACACTCCTGCACTTTCGACACCTGCTGGAAAAGCATGACATCACCCGCAAGATGTTCGACGACGTGAAAGAGCGGCTGGACGCCGCAGGACTCATCATGCACGGCGGTACAATCGTTGACGCCACCATCATCCATGCACCAAGCTCGACCAAGAACACCACGAAGACCCGCGACCCTGAAATGCACTCCGTCAGGAAAGGGAATCAATGGTTCTTCGGCATGAAGATTCATTCCGGTACGGATGCGGCAACAGGCTACGTTCATACAATCACAGGGACAGCAGCCAACGTGCATGACATCGTGCAGGCGCACGCATTGATCCGAGCGGATGACCACAGCGTCTATGGGGACTCTGGGTATCTCGGCGTGGAAAAGCGCGCAGAAATCCTTGAAGATCCTCATCTATCGAGCGTGGATTACCGTATTGCGAAAAGACCTTCAAAGAACCGCACAACAAAGGCGTATGCAGGAGTCAACTGGGACAAGAAGATCGAACACGAGAAAACTTCCATCCGCTGCAAGGTGGAGCATCCGTTCCTCATTGTGAAGCGGCTGTTCCAAGCGGGCAGGACAAGGTATCGTGGCATCAAGAAGAACCTGCTCCGTTACTATCTGCTCTTTGCATCGGCGAACCTCGTCATGTGTTTGAGGGCAGGAAGGCAGAGGGCGTTCTGCATGACAATGGGATAAGTGCGCCCTTTTTCCAAAATTTCCCGGTGAAATGGGCGATTCGGGGAAGAAAAAGGGGCAATGAGAGCAGTGTTGCACGCTCTTTTGTATTGCAATTTGTGAAATTTGTGTCTGCGGATCAGCTGGCTGTGATTATCCACTATTTATCAGTGATTCCTTAAGAATGCCAAGCCAATATTTGCTGCTCTCATTTTCTCCAATTTCAATGGTTAAGACTTCTTTTCGCCCGGCATCGTTAATCCCTACAACGACGTAGGCCGCAAGTTTGCTTACGATGCTGTCCTGACGCACGGAAAAATGGATGGCATCAATGAAAACGATCGGGTAAACGCTGACAAGGCAGCGGTTCTGCCATTCCTCAATGTGGGGCAGAATCTTATCGGTTACGTCGGATACAAATCCTTCCGATGCCTCAAAACCGTAGATGTCATTGATCGTTTCGGAAATCTGTCTCGTAGTCATTCCCTTGGCATACATGGATATGATTTTCTGTATCAATCGCAGAGATATCCTTCT
>NZ_AENV01000014.1:0-164123 GCF_000183625.1 Selenomonas sp. oral taxon 137 str. F0430 | reverse complement strand
TTACGCTGTTTGCGTGCGCCGCTGCGCCCTGCACGCGGCAGATCCGTCCGCTCCTCGCGGTCACGCCGCTGTCCGCCGCGGCTGCCGCGGCTGCGGTCTCCGCCGCCCGTGTTCTCGCCGCCTCGTCCGCTGCGGCGACGACCGGTCTCACGGCCTTCTGCGGGCGGCGGTGCCGCCATTGCAGCGGGTGCGCTTGGACGCCCCGCACCAGAGCGCCCTGCAGGACGTCCGCTGCTGCTGCGTCCGCCCGCATTTCCGCCGGCGGACGAGGAGCGTGCAGGGCGAGCGCTTCCTGCATTCGACGCTCCAGAACTCTCACTGCGCGTCTTAGCAGGCGCCTGACGTACGATTACAATGCCGGGTGCCTTTGTTCGGGCACGCAGTACCTGCTTCTCTGGCTCAGGTATCTCTGCCCTTCCTGCCGAGGCTGCCGACTCACCATCCTTCTGTGCCGGTGCTGCAGGTCGTACGTCCTTCTTTGCGAGGCGCTCTTGCTGCGGAGCGGGGGCTTTGCTCTGCATGGACTCCCTGCGTACGGGCTTTGCCGTCCGCCCAAGCTCCGCCTTGACGGCGGCACGTTCTTCCTCACCGACAGCACTGAACATGTTCTTCACTTTGTAGTTCTTGCTCTTCAGAATATCAATAATGGTATTTTTGTCCGTCTTGAATTCTTTCGCCAAATCGGTGATTCTGTATTTCGATTCTGACATCAATCCACCCCCGTCGGTATTTCATGCAGATAGGCGTCCAGCCGCTCCGCAAATCCTCTATCTATCAATACGGCGACCGCGCGGTACTCTTTTCCGAGGCACCGTCCCAGCCGCTCTGCTCTTAATAACTCCACATATGGAACATTCCGTCGTTCCGCCATATTCGTAAATTTGCGCTTTGTTTCTTCCGAGGCATCCGCCGCGAGCAAGAGGTATGTCCCTCGCCCTTTTTCAAGTGTCTCCTCCGCCACGAACGCACCCGAGACGATGCGGCGCGCGCGCGCCGCCATACTCAGTAAATTCTCGACACGGTTCTCAGTCTGTGCATTCATCATCTAGCCCTCCGTACGCGCCCGCAGGGCTTCCGAGAGTGCATCGTAGACAGCGGCCGCAACCCGCCCCTTGAACGACCACGCGAGACCGTTGTGTTTCCGCGCTGCCAGCAGACACTCTTCACGCGGACAGAGATACGCGCCGCGCCCTGGACTCTTTCCCGTCGCGTCGATGGAAACATCCCCCGACGGAGCACGCACAATGCGGATGAGTTCGCCCTTGGGATGCTTCTCCCGACAGCCGACGCACAGCCGCTCAGGCTGTTTCGCCGGCTCCATTTAGGCCTCCCCCGCCGCGGAGGTCTCCGCGGCATCTATGTCGTCGACGGGTTCCGGCACACCGCCGTTCTCTTCCTGTGCTGCCTGCGACTCGCTCTTGATGTCGATTTTCCATCCTGTGAGCTTAGCCGCCAGTCGGGCATTCTGCCCTTCCTTGCCAATGGCAAGCGAGAGCTGATAATCCGGCACGACGACGCGGGAGAGCTTCTCTGTCTCGCTCACGGCGACCGAAATGACCTTTGCGGGGTTCAGCGAGTTCGCAATGTAGGTCGCGGGATCTTCACTCCATTTCACAATGTCGATCTTCTCGCCAGCCAGCTCGTCTACCACAGCCTGTACACGCATGAAATGCGGACCGACACACGCGCCGATGGGATCGACACGCTCCTCTGTAGAGTGAACAGCGACCTTGGAGCGGCTGCCTGCCTCACGCGCAATCGCCTTGATCTCGACGATGCCCTCCTGCATCTCGGGCACCTGGAGCTCAAACAGCTTTTTGAGGAGTCCCGGGTGCGTGCGCGAGAGCATGATCTGCGGGCCGCGGGGCGAGCGTTTGACCTCAATGATATACGCACGAATGGTATCGCCATAGTTGTATGTCTCGCCGGGTATCTGCTCGGTCGGCATCAGCACAGCCTCTGCTTTGCCGATATCGACATACACGCTGCGTCCCTCAATGCGCTGAACAATTCCCGTCACGATATCGGCGGAGCGATTCATATACGCTTCGTAGACAATGCCGCGTTCCGCTTCGCGCAGACGCTGCATGACCACCTGTTTCGCCGTCTGCGCTGCAATGCGCCCAAAGTTTGCAGGAGTCATCTCGATCTCGACCACATCGCCGACCTGATAGTCCGGATTGATGGCATGCGCCTGTGCAAGAGAGATGTCTGTGACGCCGCTCTCGGCTTCCTCGACCACCGTCTTGATGGCAAAGACGTGGAATGCGCCCGTCTCGCGTGAAAGTGCGATGCGTACGTTCTGGGCCGATCCGAAGTTGCGCCGATAGGCTGAAATCAGCGCCGCCTCGATGGTCTCAAAAAGGAGTTCCTCGTCAATCCCCTTCTCGTACGCAAGTTCCTTTAGTGTTTGAAGGAACTCCTTTCCGGCATTCGTCTCCTTTGTGATCTTTCTTGCCAAAGCCCAAATCCTCCCTAAAAGTCGATATGCAGACGCACCTGAGATACCTGCTCCATCGGGATGCGCACATCGTCGTCCAGTATCAATACATTTCCGTCATAGCCGGTGAGCTCACCCGTCAAGTTCTTTTTACCGTCAAGGGGCGCATAAAGCGCCACATCGACACGCTTGCCGTGTTCTCGTTCAAAGTCGCGCGCCTTGCGCAGCACACGATCAAGCCCGGGTGAGGAAACTTCGAGGATATAAGCATCGGCAATGAAGTCCTCACGGTCAAGGATCTCCTCCAGTCGCTCGCTGAGAGTCCGGCAGTCCTCGATGTCGATACCGCCCTCTTTGTCGATGTAGACGCGGAGATACCAATCGCGTTCACGTACATATTCGACGTCTACGAGTTCCAATTCCGGCTGTACCGGCAGGAGATCCTGTACGATCTCCTCGACGCGCTCCTCGATCTTCGCGCTCATCGTTTCCCTCTCTATCCTAACCGCATCACAGAGGGAAGCACGACGCAAAGCGCCCTGCTTCCTTTTTACATGAATGAAAGAGTGGGCTTTCACCCACTCTTTCCACGTCTTAAATGAATTTCCTAGAGTATATCATATGATATAGGCTTTGTAAAGCCCTATATCACGCAAACTCGCCTGTGGCTTCACCAAATATTTTCGTCCGGATCGCCAGGCTGAATTTTCTACCTTCCGTATAAATGCCGCGTCAGCCACGCAAGCACACGCCCTCTCCCAACGAGACTGACGATTGCCCCGAGAATACAGACACCGACAATCACCATAGCAATCGCGGGCAGTGCGACGAAGATGATGAAAGCAAGCAGCGCGGCAAGGACAAGCCCCCAAATAATGGAGGAAAGGAGCGACGGCTGCTGCGGCGCTCCGCCGATACGGACATAACGCACGGAACTTCGCTGCGCGCGCTCATATGCCCCGCCCGAAGACCGGTATGCTTCTGCCCGCGGCGACTCCGCATCGGCCGCCGTACCATCCTCATCAACCGTAACGCCACGATACGCAGCATTCTCCGCCTCACTCATTGGACGTACGCGCGGATCCTGATCTTCCATAAAGGTTCTCCTCCCTTGATATTTTCCATACAATAATTTCAGCGCAGAACATCTTTATTCTGCACTCGGATTGTTCTGCACTGCCCGGGGCACAACAAAACGTGGGCTCAGATTTCGAGCTGTACTTGACTATTTTTCCAATACAATTTATTCCAATTCCGCTTACTTTGCGTCTATATTCTACTAAATTGTCCGGCTGTCTGCAAGTAAAACCGCTGCAGTACTTAGAACTTCTCTTTCGATATAAGCGGTCAGCTATGCTCACTCGCAAGGACAAGGGCATATATATTTTCCGCACCCGCGCGTTTGAGCGTGCGCGCACACTCCAGAAGAGTCGTCCCCGTCGTCATAATATCGTCGAGAAGCAGGATATGCCGTCCCGCGATCTGCGCGCCATTCGCGCATACAAATGCCCCGCGCAGCTCACGGCGGCGTTCTTCGCGTGAGAACTCATAAAGCGGTGCAGTTTCACGGCTGCGTACGAGCAGCGATTCGAATGCGATCCCGTGCGCCTTTAGCCACGGCGCAAAAATCAGCTCCGTCTGGTTGAATCCACGCTCATGTGCGCGCGCGGGAGCGAGCGGAACAGGTACGGCGACGATCTGCTCCGGGAGCTGCATGAGTACCGCTTCCCCGGCAGCGAGCATGCCATGGAGATAGGGCAAAACACTTTTCTCCCGCCGATACTTGAGCGTACGCAGGAGATCCCGCACACCTTCACGGTAATATCCGAGCGCCCAAATCCCAGCAAGATACGATACGGCATCCACAGAGCGGGCGACAGTGCGCAGTCCTGTGAGTCGTCTCGTACAAGCACCGCAAAAACTGCCCCGCCGCTCCACATACGATTTGCAGCTCGGACAGCGGGGCGGGAAGAGAAAGTCAACAAACATCGAAAGCAAATGTATCCCTCCGGCGTATATAGAAGTTTCTATATTATAACGCAATTTGCTAAAAAATGCTTGCGATTCCCTCGGGATTATGATATGATAAACGCAGAAAAGAGATATATCTCCTAGGTTCGAAACTAGCGGAAAGGAGAATGTCTATTGACACAAATTCTTCAGCGCGGTGACCATGCCCATTGACAGGAATGCATCTTTGAAGAAGTATTACGGCGGCGGATTCTGCCGATACGCACATGGCATAGTGTCAAAAAAGCCGGTTGCAGCGCAGTCACTCCCCGGTGGTTCGGGCAGTTAACAAATTCCTTCTGTACGATTCGATTTCGAAAACCAAGCGCGCAAATTGGATGAATCTATGGGATCTCCAAAACGGTTTCAGCTGAACGTACAATATAAGGCTTTCCAAGGCGCAGATACACGAGGCGTACACGCAGTGGAAAGGCGACCACACAACTGAATAAGGATGGTTCACAGTTTTATGGTAATATCGACATAGATCGACAGCTTGCTCGAAATAGAGCGGCTGTCGATTTTTTTTGTTCATAAAACGCGTTATGGCGACGCAACGCCTCCCCATAATGACAAAACTAGGCGCGCCCCCCATCCCCGCCTCAACAACGCCGCTCGTTGATGCGGAAGTTTCGATGCACAGCGAGGAATGAGGAAAACGCGAGGGCAGGCGTAGATGAAACCTACGTCGACCGCAGGATTTTTCGAAATGACACAGCGATGCGCCAAAATCGCGTGTCACTTAAATCAGCGCCGCCGGCTCATACTCTTCGGGCAATATCCGCCGCAGAAACCGGCGCGTGCGCTCCTCACGCGGTGCGGTGAAGATCTCCTTCGCGCTGCCCTCCTCCACGATCACGCCGTCCGACATAAATACGACGTGCGTCGCGACGTCCTGCGCGAACTTCATCTCGTGCGTGACGACGATCATCGTCGTGCCTTCCTGCGCGAGCTGCTTCATCACCGATAGAACCTCGCCGACAAGCTCCGGATCGAGCGCGGAGGTCGGCTCGTCAAAGAGGATAACGTCGGGCTTTGCCGCAACGGCGCGCGCGATGCCGACGCGCTGCTGCTGCCCGCCCGAGAGCTGCGCGGGATAGTAGTCCGCACGGCTCTCCATGCCGACCTTGCGCAGCGCATCCATGGCGATCTCGCGGGCCTCTTCCTTCGCGATGCCGCGCCCGACCGTCAGTCCGAGCGTGACATTCTCGAGTGCGGTTTTGTTCGCGAAGAGGTTGTAGTTTTGAAAGACGAATCCCGTCTTTTTCCGCACGTCCGCGACCTCTTTATGCGATGCGTCCGCGAGCGAGAGATGCGCGCCGTGAAAATCCATCGCGCCGCCGTCGGCGCGCTCAAGGAAGTTCAGGCAGCGCAGGAGGGTCGTTTTGCCCGATCCGGAGGGGCCTAGGATGACAACGACGTCGCCCTTGTCGACGCTGAGACTGACGTCCTTCAGCACCTCGGTGTTTTCAAACTGTTTGCGGACATTTTGGACATGCAGCAGCATGTTCTCCCCTCCCTAAATTTGACCGCGGAACGCGCCGACGCGGCGCTCCGCCGCTGCGAACAGCAGCTGAACGATCGTGCAGAGCACGAGATAGACGACGAACACGTCGAGATACGACTCGATATAATTGTAACCGTAGGATGCGGCGATTTTCCCCACCGCCATAATGTCCTTGACCGTCATGAGGAACGCGAGCGATGTCCCCTTGATGAGGTTGACCGTGATGTTGCAGATGCTCGGCAGCGCGACGACGAGTGCCTGCGGCAGAATGACGTGCAGATAGGTCGCGGGCGCGGAAAGTCCGCTCGCGAGCCCCGCTTCGAGCTGTCCCTTTGGGATGGCGAGCAGGGCGGAACGGAACGCCTCTGTGAGCAGCGCGATCGAGTTGATCGTGAAGATAAAGACCGCGTACCAAAAGGGATCGACGGCATCGAATACGTTGACATCCAGTCCCACCTGCTTGACGACGACGTTGAGCAGGCTCGGCAGTAGACTATAAAGGAGCAGTATCTGCAAAATGAGCGGCGTGCCGCGCACAAAGGAGACGTAGCACCGCACGATCGTCCCGCCGACGCGGCGTCCGCGCACGCGCAGCACCGCAAAGTAAAACGCGATCGGCGCGGCGAGGACGAGAGAGAGCACGGTCAGCGAGAGCGTGACGCCCGCGCCCTGCCAAACGAGCAGGAACGTCTCGCGCATAAATTCAAAATCAAGCTCCATCCGCGGCGCCTCCTCCCGTTACCGCACCCGCGCGGGCGGGCGCCTCGACGCGCAGACTCGCGCCTTTATCAAGGCGGCGTTCCACCTGCGTAAAAACCTGCTCCAAGAGGAGCACGACCGCCCAGTAGACGAGCATACAGGCGAGATAGATCTCGATGCCGTACGCGCCGAAATTCTGCGCGATGATGAGGTTGCCCTTGCCGATGAGGTCGATGAGCCCGATGGTATAGGCGAGCGATCCTTCCTTCAGCAAATTGATCGACGCGTTGCCAAAATTCGGCAGGGCGACGATCGCCGCCTGCGGGAGCATGACGTGGGCGAATGCCTGCACGGGCGAGAGCCCCGCGCAGACCGCCGCCTCGTACTGCCCGCGCGGCACCGCCTTGTACGCGGCGCGGAACACCTCGGAGATGTACGCGCCGAAGAGCAGTGTAAAGGTAATGACCGCGAACACCGCGCGGTTCATGCCGTTCATATCGATGCCGAATGCGCCCTGCAGGAGTTTTGGCAGCCCGTAGAACACAATGAACAGCAGGACGATGGACGGCGTACAGCGCATGACATACACATAGACTGCCGCGAGTGCGCGCAACGGACGCCCGCCGTCAAGATTTGCCCATGCGAGCAGCCCGCCGAGGAGCGATCCCGCCGCGATGCTGATGCCCGCAACGAGCAGGGTCACGTCAAGATATGCGAGGAGGTCGGGCAGCACCTCTAAAATCATACCGGCGTCAAAGGCTCTTGTTTCCACCCTTCACCTCACATTTCTCTCCGCTTACTTCAGATATTCCGAAAGGCTCTCGCCGAAATATTTCTGCTCAAGTTCCGCGATCTTGCCCTCGGCGCGCAGCTCCTCGATCGCCTTGTCATATTCGTCGGCGAATGCCTGCTCGTTCTTGTTAAAGATCGGGTACGTCGGGATGCCTTTGTAGCGCACATAGGTCAGCTTGTCGCTGAACGCATGGTAGGGCGCATCCTCCTTGGCGATGTTGTTCTTGTAGCTCAGCTCGACGTCGAGATAGCCGTCGTAGCGCCCCTCCATCACCCAGCTGTACGCGTCCGCGTTCTGGAACGACTCGGAGGACGTCAGCTTGATCTGATTGTCCGGGTTCTCCTTGTTGTAGGTGTCGACAACCATGTAGCGCGCGTCCTGTGGAGCGATTGGCACGATCTTGCCGCTGAACTTCGCGAACGACGCCATATCCTTGATCTCATTCGCCGTGTCCTTGCGGATCGTCAGACCGATGACACTCGCGCCGATGTTGTTCTTCGGGAAAACATATTTCTTCTTGCGCGCATCCGTGATCCAAATGCCCTTCGTCCCGACCGTGTACTTGCCCGATTCGACGCCGATGAGAAGGTCGTCGTCCGAGGTCGGCACGAATTTGAACTCATACTGCGGCAGTTTCTTCGCGACTTCCTTCATCACCGCGACCTCGAATCCGTCGGATTCACCCTGCTCGTTCACATAGTCGTACGGGACATAGTAGTTCGTGTGCGCGACCGTGACGATCTTCTTGCCGTCCGCGGACTTTGCCGCGCCGCCGTCCGCCGCGTCCTTGCCGCAGCCCGTGAGACCTACGGAAAGTGCCGCACCGAGGAGCGCCGTCAGCGCCGTTTTCGTGATTTTATTAAAATGCATTTTGCCATCCTCCTATATCAAACGCGTGCAGCTTCGCGCACCCATGCAAAACGGTTCCGGTCAATGTCGCGCGGCACGGTGCAGTCCGCACCGAGCAGAACCCCCGTGCGCCCCGCCGCCGACAAAATGCGGCGCGTCTCCGCCTCCACCTCCGCGCGGCTGCCGCGATAGAGCACGTCCGTATCGAGGTTGCCGAATCCGCCGAGCAGCGCGTGCTCCGGGAACACCTTGCGCCCCTCCTCGAGCGGCACGCCCTCGACCACCGCCGCCCAGTTGATGGTCTTGACCTCGTAGCCGCGGTACCATTCAAGCTCGTTACGATGTCCCGCATAGCCGCAGATGTGGAGGATGTTGTAGTCGTTTGCCGCGTTCGCCGCGCGCAGAATCTCCTGCTCGCCGGGAGCGAACACCGCGCGATAGACGCTGCGGTCGTCTCCGAATCCCGTGTGGTTTTGCAGGCTGAGGTAGATGCCCGTCACGCCCGCCTCCTCGATGATGCGGCGCGCGAGCTTCGCGATGTCGGCGGAGATGACGGCGAACGCCGCCTTTACCGCTTCCTTGTCCTCACGCACGAGATTCGTGAGGAACGTCTCACTCTCGTCGATCGTGCCCGGCTGCATAAATTTCACCGTCGTCGCCGCGGAGAAGATATTGTAGAACGTCGCGATCTCATTGCCGTAGCGGCGTGTGATCTCCTTCGCATACGCAATCTGCCGCGTGAAGAACGGGTGGTCGTCGGGCAGCGGCTGCACCTTCGCGAGCTCCGCCGCCGTACGCGCCTGCTGCACGACGGGATTCGGATAGGAGAAGAACCCGTCCGTCATGATCTTTACAAAGTCCGGCTGCGACTCCTCGATGTAGCGCAGCTCCCCGTCCAAGACCTTTTTCTCGAGCGACGGATCATCGTACGCGTTCGCGTGAATCTCGTCGTCGAGGAAGTGGAACCAAAATCCCGCCGGAACGCGTTCGACTCCCTTGCGATCCATCGCGCTCAGCACAAGTTCTTTCTTCGATACCGCCATGATATGCTCCCTTCCCGGCAAGTCTGCCGGACTCTTAAATTCATTGTTCGCAGATATGTTTTAACTTTATCGTGGAGCAATCATACAACGCTTTTGCATAGTTGTCAAGTATGTTTTTATGGATTTTTGATTGACAGATGCCTTTCCCCGCGTTTATAATGAATATATCCTAGATACAGAACCACAAAATCACGAGGGAGGAAATAAACATGAAGGATTTTTCAGCCGAGGTGCATGGCTGTCACAAATACGATACAACGGGGGCGATCACGGAGCCGATCTATCTCTCCGCGACGTTCCGCCATCCCGCATTTCGCCAGAGCACGGGTTTCGACTACGGGCGCATGGCGAATCCGACGCGCAGCGTCCTCGAACAGACCGTCGCGCTCCTTGAGGGCGGCGAACGCGCGTGGGCGCTGTCCTCAGGCATGGCGGCGATCAACCTCGTCTTTTCCCTCTGCACGGCGGGCGACCATGTGCTCCTCTCCGAGGACATCTACGGCGGCACGGTGCGCCTGACGAACGAAATCTACGCGAAATACGGCATTGACTTCGAATATATCGACACGCGCGACGCGGCGCTCGTACGCGCGAAAATGCGCCCCGCGACGAAGATGGTTTTCATCGAAACCCCGTCGAACCCGATGATGTTCGTCACGGACATCCGTGCGCTTGCGGACATCGCACATGAGGGCGGCGCGCTCCTTGTTACCGACAACACCTTCCTCTCGCCGCATTTTCAAAAGCCGCTCATACTCGGCGCGGACATTGTCCTCGAAAGCGGCACGAAGTACCTCTGCGGACACAATGACATCATCTGCGGATTCATCGCCGTCAAGGAGGATGGCTCCGATCTCGCGGAGCGCATCGAGTTCCTCGTAAAATCCGAGGGTCCGAATCTCAGCACGATGGACGCTTGGCTCATGCTGCGCAGCATCAAGACCCTCGGTGTCCGCATCGAACGGCAGGCACAGAGCGCACTCACGACAGCGGAGTGGCTCGGCACACTCCCGGAGGTCACGGAGGTGTTCTACCCCGGACTCCCGGATCATCCCGGACACGAACTTCAAAAAAGTCAAAGCACAGGGTTCGGCGGGATGATCTCGTTCAAGGTACAGACGCCCGAAATCGCACAGAAATGTCTCGCACACCTGAAGCTCATCGCCTTCGCCGAAAGTCTCGGCGGCGTCGAAAGTCTCCTCACCTATCCGCTCGTGCAGACGCACGCGGAGATGCCCGCCGAGCTCATCCGCCGCACGGGGCTTGACAGCCGTCTCCTGCGGCTCTCCGTCGGCATCGAGGACTTGGGCGACATCGAGGAGGATCTTGCCCAGGCGCTGCGCGCCGCGGCACGAGAAAGATAATAGGGAGCACTACTATAAAATAACCTTCGTGAAAAAAGCTGCAACCGATGCGCGCCCTCCGGCGCGGAAAGAGTGATGCCCTTTAAGTATGGCGCAGGGGGGCGTTATCACAGCCGCGAAGCTGTAACCCGCAAGGGCGGCGCGGCATATTTACCTCCCGTTCATATGCAGTGTGAGAACGCCGCTGTGCAGCCCAAGGAGCGGAGCGACACAGGGCTGTGCGGCGTAACATTCTGAGCGCCGAATGTCACTGCCGCGTCGTTTGCGCAGCGGCGTGAAACGCCTCCCTAAGCCATGCAATAACAGTTTCTAACAGGAGAATCATCATGCCCACGAATTTTGACGAACTCATCGACCGCCGCGGCACCGCGAGCATCAAATACGACTTCGCCGCAGAGCGCGGCTATCCGAAAGACGTCCTCCCCTTTTGGGTCGCCGACATGGACTTTCGCGCGCCCGCGCCCGTCCTCGACGCCCTCAATCGCCGCACGGCGCACGGCATCTTCGGCTATACGCAGATAAAGGACGACTACTTCGCCGTCCTGCAGCACTGGTTCAAAACACATCATCATTGGGACGTCGCACGCCGCGAGCTCGTGATCACGCCGGGCGTCGTCTTTGCCATCGCAACCGCCATCCGCGCATTCACCGAACCGGGCGATGCCGTACTCATCCAGCAGCCCGTCTACTATCCGTTTGCGAACGTCATCCGCGACAACGGGCGCACACTCGTCGACAACACGCTCCGGCTCGAAAACGGACGCTACGAAATCGACTTTGACGATTTTGAACAAAAAATCATCGAGAACAATGTCAATCTCTTCATCCTGTGCAGCCCGCACAACCCTGTCGGCCGCGTGTGGCGGCGCGCGGAGCTCGAACGCATCGCCGGGATCTGTCTGCGGCACAGCGTCCTTGTCGTCGCGGACGAGATTCACGAAGAGTTCGTCCGCCCCGGTTTTACGCATACGCCGTTCGCCGCCCTTTCCCCCGAGGCGTCAGACATCACCGTCACCTGCACCTCACCGAGCAAGACGTTCAACCTCGCGGGACTCCAAATATCCAATATTTTCATCAAGAACGACGACCTGCGCAGCCGTTTCCGCACGGAACGCGGCAAAACGGGCTACGACGAACCGAACACGCTCGGACTCTCTGCCGCGCACGCCGCATACGAACACGGTGCGCCGTGGCTCACGGAACTCCTCGCCTACATTGAGACGAACTACGAGTATACGAAGGCGTACCTTGCACAGTATCTGCCGCAAATAAAAATCGTCGAGCCCGAGGGAACATACCTCCTCTGGCTCGACTTCCGTGCGTACGGTCTCTCGGACAAAGCGCTCAACGACAAAATCGTTCACGAGGCAAACCTCTGGCTCGACGACGGTCCCATCTTCGGCACAGGCGGCAGCGGTTTCCAGCGCATCAACATCGCCTGCCCCCGAGCGACGCTCGAACGAGGGCTTGAACAGCTCGTACAAGCATTTCGTTAAAAGGGATCTCCTTATTATCCCCTTTTCCCATAAGGAACAGGGCTATTACACGAAGGAAAAATCGTGCAATAGCCCTTTTTTATTTCTATATCAAATTCGATATCACAGATTCTCTCTGTACCATGCGATCGCTTCGGTGACGCCGCGCTTAAAATCGTATGCGGGTGCATAGCCGAGTTTTTCACGCGCTTTCGTAATATCCGCGCCGCTGTGGCGGATGTCACCCGCGCGCTCCGGTCCATAGACGGGCGTGAGGTCTTTGCCGAGCAGTTCTTTGAGGACGGCATACATCTCGTTGAGGCTTGACCGCGTTCCGCTCGCGATGTTGTACGCCTCGCCTGCGGCTTCATGCGGCGCGGCGCACGCGAGGAGATTTGCCTGCACGACGTCCTCGACGTAGACGAAATCGCGCGATTGCTCGCCGTCACCGTTGACGATCGGCGGTCTGTCATGCAGGAGTGCCTCGACGAATTTCGGAATGACCGCGGCATACGCGCCGTTCGGATCTTGGCGGCGTCCGTAGACGTTGAAGTAGCGCATCCCATAGCAATCCAGTCCGTAATGCATCGTATACTGGACGGCATACTCCTCGGCGACATATTTCGTCACGGCATAGGTGGAAAGGCGCCGCCCGACGATGTCCTCGCGCTTTGGCATCGTTTGATCGTCGCCGTAGACAGCGGAACTCGATGCGTAGACAAATTTCTTCACATGTGCCGCGGCGGCCGCCTGCATCATGTTGACCGTCCCCATGATGTTCGTCTCGGTGTAGGCGATCGGCTGCTCGATGCTCTCCGGCACGCTCACCGCCGCCGCCTGATGGAGCACATAATCGGCGCCCGCACAGGCGCGCGTGCATGTGGAGAAATCCTTGATGTCCCCCTCGATCATTTCGAATTTCTCATGTGTGCGCAGTCCCGCGATATTTTTCTCATAGCCCGTCGACAGATTGTCGAGCACGCGCACGCAATGCCCCATTGACAGGACGGCTTCACATAGATTTGAGCCGATAAACCCCGCGCCGCCGGTCACGAGAAAAAGACTGTTTGCAGGAAAATTAATTGTACGATAATTCATCATATCCCCCATTCCATGATGTATTACGGTTCACAAATCTGCATCTTGCGCGCACGGAACGTCACGACGCGCAGGTCAAATGCGTGTGCAAGCGCAAGCGCGCGGTCAAAATATGCGCCGACCGCCGTCGGTACATGCGCGTCGGAACCGATCGTAACATACCGCCCGCCGATCTCTCGGTAGCGGCGGTAGACGGGCGCGAGCTCCTTGATGCCGCGCGGCGTACCTAGCCTGCGCGTATTGATCTCGATGACCGTCTCGGTCTCGACGAGCGCGCGGAGCACACCGTCGATTTCCTCCGCGAATGTGCCGTAAGAGATCTCCGGGTTCTCAAACGGCGCGTTGCGCGCGATGTAGTCGATGTGTGCGAGCGCGTCGATATAAGGATGCGCATAGATCTCCGCACGCATGACGGAGAAATATTCGCGGTACATCTCGTCCTTCTCGCGCCCCTCGTATGCCTCGGCATGGTAGAGATCCTTCACGCGCAGGAAATGGATGGACGCGAGCACAAAATCAAACGGTACGCGCGCGATAAAGGCGGCGTTCTTCTCTCGCGCACTCTCCATCATGCCCATTTCGACACCGAGGGACAGCCCCGCATCGCGCAGCGGCTCATATGCCGCCCAATACGCTTCGGGGTCAAAGAGAAACGTCTCCTCGCCCGCCGCGGGATAGTCATAGTCGCAGTGTTCGGTAAAGACGATCCCGAGTCCCTTTGCCCTCGCGGCGCGCAGGGCTTCCTCCGCGGGCATCTCCGAATCGGCGGAAAATACGGTGTGCGAATGGCTGTCAAAGAGCATCTTCATTCCTCCTCACCCTTGTCCCGGCAGATCGCCGACAGCATCGGAAATCCGTGCAAAGTCTTGGAGCGACAGCTGCTCGCCGCGTGTGCTGCCGGCGATGCCCGCCGCGCGCAGGGCGGCTTGCGCGGCATCCTTCGTCAGTCCCGCCCCCACCAGCGCATTCGGCAGGGTCTTGCGCCGCTGTCCGAATGCCGCGCGGATGAGACGGAAAAAGAGTTTTTCACTGCGCGGCGCAACGCTCGGAGACTCGCGCACAATGCAGGCAACGACCGCGCTCGTCACCTCGGGCGCGGGGCGAAACGCCCTGGGAGGCACGTCCATCACCATGCGTGGCGCGGTGAAATACTGCACGGCGAGGGAGAGCGCGCCGTAGTCCTTTGACCCCGGCTGCGCCGTCATGCGCATCGCCACTTCCTTCTGCACCATCGTGACGAGCCGCTCGATCGGCAGCCTCTGTTCGAGGAGCGTCATGATGATCGGCGTCGTGATGTAGTACGGCAGGTTCGCCACGACCTTGAAGCGCTGCCCCTCTTTTAATCCAAGCGTCTCCGGGATGTTGATCTTTAGAATATCGCCCGGCACGACGGTGACGTTATCGTAGCCGCGCAGGGTTTCGGCGAGCACGGCGGGGAGCTTTTTATCCAGCTCGACCGCGACGACGCGCGCGCCCGTCTCCGCGAGCCCCTGCGTCAGCGTGCCGATGCCGGGGCCGATCTCGAGCACCGTATCTGCGGGCGTGAGCTGTGCCGCCTCCACGATACCGCGCACAACGCCCGCGTCCACGAGGAAGTTCTGCCCGAGCCGCTTGCTCGCACGCAGGTGAAAGGCGTTCAATATATGGCGCGTGACCTCCGGATCGGCAATCACGGGAATATTCGCTCTCATGGCAGCTCCTCTCCGGCGGATTGAAAGTCGGCGCGGCTGATGCCGTAGGTGTTGAGCCGCGCGAGGAACGTCTTTGCATTGGCGCATCCGAGTCCGAGCCGCCGCCCCATCAGGGCGCGGCGCGCGGCGGCATCAGGCGTCCCCGTCAGACCGTACGACATCATGTCGCGCATCGAAAAGAGCTCTGCGGGACGCTCCATCGGCGTATGCACGAGGGCGAGCGCCGCCCGCACGGCATCGGGGCTCGCCTGCTCGACGCCGACGTCGCCGTCAGCGGCATTCGTCGCCTCCTCGGCGGGGATAAAGGCGTGTTTTGCACGCGGGAACATCTTCGTCAGACGCGCACGAATGCGTTCGCCGACCGTGTCGGGATCGGTGAGGACGATGATGCCGCGCGCTTCATACGCGGCGCGGATATCCTTGATTGCGCGGCTGCGCAGACGAAACCCGTCCGTGATGATGCAGTCCGCCTCCACCGCGCGCCGCACCGCCGCGACATCCATCTTCCCCTCGACAATGATCACTTCTTGAATCAAAACGTCACTCTCTTTGCGCCTTCCGGATCATACTTCCAACGGATCCCGTACAACGGGTGCGTCGTATACGTCAAACGGATCGATGTCAATGCATTTTCGGGGATCTCTTTTCCCCTCAATATCCCACGCCGCCGTCCCGTTCATCACGGTGAGCGCCGCATCGAACACCGCCTTATCCGTGAGCGGGCGAAAGACGCCGCCGCGCACCACGAGGGGCGCGGCATCATACCGGCGCACCGTTCCGTCGTTGAAGTATGCGTACAACTCGTACTGCTCGCCGGGCACGACCTGTAAGACCTCGGGAAAAAATCTCTCATCCATCGTTATCAGCCCTTTCTGAGCGGCGGTACCGGATTCGGTTCTTTCCCGCTCTTGACGAGTTCCCAATCCTGCATCAGTTCATCTTGATACATAGCGCACCATGCAAGCACAAGTTTTAATTGTCTGTTTGGGAGGAAGCCTCGCGTCACCGAAGCGGTTTGAATATCGATCTGCGCCTTATTGCCTGCATATTCCGCATGAATATGCGGCGGATTGTGGTCGTTATGATAGATCATGATACGTATTCCGAAAAAAATGCTGATTTCAGGCACATGGTTCACCTCCCAAATATGTTTGCACCTCACGATATAGCCGCTCGTGGATCTCCGCGATCGGTAGCGGCGCGCCGTCCGTACTCGATGGGATGCGCACCCAGCCATAGCGCGCCGCAAGCAGGACGTAGGCGTCGTGCGTGCGCGCGAGATAGTCCGCGTCGCGCTCGTGGATGTCGGGCGCAGCGCCGCTGTTCTCTGCGCGCACAGCGATGAGCCGCTGCGCCGCCGCAGGTTCCATATCGAGGAAGAACACGGCGTCCGGCACGGGCAGCCCCATCTTGCGGAACTCCAGATCATAGAGCCAATCGAGAAATGCGTCTCGCTCTGCGTCGTCCTGAATCTTGACCGCCTGATGCACCATGTTCGACGTCGTATAGCGGTCGGCGAGGATCACTGCGCCCGTCTCGTAGTCCCGCCCCCACTTCGTCCTGTAGGACGCGTAGCGGTCGACGGCAAAGAACGTGGATGCCGCATAGGCGTTCACATCATCCGCGTGCGTGCCGAAATCCCCGCGCAAATACATCCGCACGAGCATGGAGGAATCCGCCGCATAGTCGGGAAACGTAATCGGCAGGATGCTGTGTCCGTCCCGCTCAAGCCGCTCTGCGAGGAGCCGCGTCTGTGTCTCCTTCCCTGAGCCGTCACCCGCTTCGATGATAAAGAGTTTGCCCTTTGCCATAGCTATCCTTCCGCTGTCACCAGTATTGTCTCAAGGGATGCGTCCGACGCGCCCACAACACGCGCGCCCGCGTCCCGCATCGCGCGCAGATAATCGAGTGACGCCGCCTGCACAGCGTCCCCGGGAGCGAGCACGGGAATCCCCGGCGGGTAAAAGAGAATCGTCTCCGCCGCCGTGCGTCCTGCCGCCTGCGCGAGAGACACGCGCTCCTTCGGCGCAAAATATGCCGCGCGCGGCGTACACGGCGTCTCCGGCAAGGGCGGCATCTCCGGCGCCGCAGTCTCCGGCATATCTGCCTCTCCGCACCGCGCCGCTATCTTCTCAAGCGCCGCCGCAATTCGTTCTATCTCCCGCACTCCGTCCGCATAGGAGAGCAAAAAGAGCACATTATATGCATCCGACAACTCACACGCGATCCCCGCGCGGCGCAGTTCCTCTTCCGCCGCAAAGCCCGAGAGCCCGAGTCCCGCGACGTTCACCGTGACCTTCAGCGGGTCGAGCGCGACGCGCCCCGGCGCGCCCATGTACGCGCCGCCAAATGCCCACAGTCCCGGCAGCTCATTGATGCGCGCGCGCAGCTCCTCTGCGCAGCATATCGCTGTATCGAGCCGCGTGCGTCCCTCCTCTTCCATTTGCAGACGCGCCGCATCGAGCGAAGCGAGCAGGATCTCGTTCGGACTGGTCGACTGGAGCAGTCCCGATGCCGCGCGGATGCGTTCGGCGGGGACGCGTCCCCCCGCGCGAGCAACATGGAGGTCTGCGTCAGCGAGCCGAGCATCTTGTGCGTACTCTCCGCGGAGAGATCCGCGCCCGCCTGCATCGCGGACGGCGGCAGCACGTCGGAGAATGCAAAATGCGCCCCGTGCGCCCCGTCGACGAGCACAAGTATCCCCCGCGTGTGCAGGAAGTCCGCGATCTCGGGCAGCTCGTTTGCAACGCCGTAGTACGTCGGGTAGACGAAAAGCGCGGCGCGTGCCCCCGGATGCGCCGCCGCTGCGCGCCGCACCTCGGCAAGGGAAACGCCCATCGCGATGCCGAGCCGCGCGTCGATCTCCGGCTGCATGTAGACCGGGCGCGCACCGACGAGGATCAGCCCGCCGACGATCGAACGGTGCACGTTGCGCGGCACGAGCACCGTATCCCCGGGCACAAGCGCCGACATGAGCATCGTATGGATCGCGCCCGTCGTGCCGTTGATCATGAAATACGCGGCATCCGCCCCATACGCCCGTGCCGCCATCTCCTCCGCCGCGCGGATGCATCCCGTCGGCGCGTGGAGGTCGTCGAGCTCCGCCGAGAGCGAGACATCGGCGCGCAGCCCCGTCTCCGTCAAAAAATTGCGGAGCAGAGGATGCGCCCCGCGTCCCCCCTTATGCCCCGGCGTATGGAATGGCGCGATACCAAGATTTGCATAATCTAGGAGCGCTCCGGCAATCGGCGCCTTCACTCATCCACCATACGGTTTTCCACGCGCAGATGTACCTTCGTCCCCTTCTTTGGCTCGGAGAGTATCTGAATTGCCGCGCCGATGAGTTTAGCACGCTCTTCCATGCCGATCACGCCGAAATGGCGTTTGCGCCGCTGTGCTTCCATATCAAAGGAATCATCGGACTCTTCGGTCGGCTCATCATGCGCATACTTTGTATCGAATCCCACCCCCTCATCTGCGATAAGTACCGTGAGCGCCGCATCGGTATAATGCATCCGCACCTTCACCTTATCCGTCTTGGCATGGTTCACCACATTGTTGAGCGCCTCCTGCACGATCCGGAACACGGCGATCTCCACATGTTTCGGCAGTTGATAATGATGACCCTCGAGACTAAAGGATCCGCGCAGCTTTCCACGTTCACCGAAAAGATTCACAAGCTGTTCCACCGCCTGCGGCAGCCCGAGATCGTCGAGCGCCATCGGCCGCATGTCAAATATAATCTGACGGACGCCCGTAAGACATTTACGGATCTCACCGCGCAGCTCCCCTAGCGTTTCCTTCGCAGCTGCCATATCCTGATCCATGAGCCGCTCCGTGATGCTCGTCGTAAAAAGAGCATTCGCCAGATCCTGCGCGGGGCCGTCGTGAATCTCGCGCGAGATGCGGTAACGCTCCTCCTCTGTCGCCTTGATGATGCGTGCGCCGACAAATTTATCTTTCTGCACCGCCTCGATTTTCCAAATCACGCCGCTGACCTGTGTGCTGAGGTAGCTGAGCACCGAACCGATCGCGAGCGCCATGTGTTCCGCACGCTCGACCATTGTGAAGAGGTAACGCAGACGAATCTCCAGCTTATCCCGTTCCACGCGCATCTGCTGCTCTTTCTCCCGCTCGATGGCGAGATTGATCTGAATGATGGAGACATTCTCGTAGGTTTTGCGAATCTCGTCCTCCGAAAACTCGGAGAACCTGCTGCTGACCTCAGCGAGCCGCTGCTTCGCCTGCTGCTCCTCAGCTGCAAGTCCGTCCACACGCTCAATCGTCGTGGTTACATTCTTCTTCAGCTCGATGAGCCGCTGTCGCGCCTGCTCCAGCTCGCTGCGCGTATTTTGATAGATGTCGAAGATCTGTGTCTTGTTGTCCTCAATGGTATCGATGGTATTTGTCAACAAGCGGCGCAACTGGCTCTCTTCGATCCCCTCTGCACTCTCCTGCTCCAACCCTGCGGCGCTCCGGCGCATATTTCTCTCACGTTTACTCATAATCCCCTCCTGCTCTTTGTGACCATTGTACTCTATTTCCCCGCAAAAGTCACGCAGTGTACGAGGGATATATAATGATCCGCGCAGAACATTACATATGCACGAACCATATAACATGTTCAAAAAAATAGGGCTTATTGCACATATACAAAAGTATATTTGTGCAACAGCCCTATGATCCGTCAGCCTTTGGTAAATAAATCTTTGAATTTTTCGTAGAAACTCTTTTGCTCCGGGTTGACGGAGTCTGCGCTGAGTTCACCGAACTCCTTGAGGAGTTCTTTTTGCCGCGCGGAGAGTTTCTGCGGGGTTGTGACCTTGATGCGGACATGCTGATCGCCGCGCCCCGTACCGCGCAGGTGTGGGATACCCTTCCCCTTGATGCGGAGCACCGTTCCGGTCTGGATCCCCGCGGGGATTTTCAGATCGACCGCACCGTCGAGCGTCGGTACCTGTACCGTATCGCCGAGCGATGCCTGTACGAAGGTGATCGGTATCTCGATGATGACATCGTTCCCACGCCGCTGAAAGAGCTTGTGCGGTTTGATGTAGATGTAAACGTAGAGATCGCCGTTGCCGCCGCCGCGCACGCCGCCTTCGCCTGCTCCGGTGACGCGCACGCGCTGTCCTTCGTCGACCCCTTTGGGAATCTTGACGTCAATCTTGCGCGTGACATGTCTGCGTCCGGTGCCATGGCAGTCTCCGCACGGCGTTTTGATGATCTTGCCCGTGCCGCCGCATTTACTGCACGTCCGCGCTGTACGCATACTGCCGAGGATCGTCCGTTGGACGACCTCTTCCTGTCCCGTGCCGTGACAAGCGGGACAGGTCTCGGGCGTTGAGCCCTTGGCCGCACCGCTGCCGCCGCAGGTCTCACAGTTTTCATCCCGCGGAACATCGAGCTGGATTTCCTTGCCAAACGCAGCCTCTTCAAATGTGATTTCAAGGTCAAATCTAAGATCCGCACCGCGTTCGGGACCCTGCTGACGCGCGCGGCGACTGCCGCCCATGCCGAACATATCGAAGATGTCGTTCACGTCGAATCCGCCAAAGCCGCCGAATCCGCCGCCGAAAGGGTTCCCTCCTCCGGCGCTGCCCCCGCGGCGCGGGTCAAAGGCATCGTGCCCAAATTGGTCGTATGCCGCTTTTTTCTGAGGATCTTTAAGGACATCATACGCCTCGTTGACCTCTTTGAATTTCTCCTCGGCGGTCTTCGGGTCGTCACGGTTCAGGTCGGGGTGATACTTACGCGCGAGTTTTTTGTATGCTTTTTTGATCTCGTCGTCCGAGGCGCCCTTTGCGACGCCTAAGATTTCGTAGTAATCGCGTTTATCGCTCACAATACCACCTTACTTCTTGTCGTCTTTGACCTCGGTGAACTCCGCGTCGACGACGTTATCATCCTGCGGTGCGCTCTGCTGCGCACCTGCGCCCGCATCGCTGCCCGGCGCCGCACTCTGCGTGCCTGCCGCCTGCTGTGCCTGCTGGTACGCGGCTGCGGAGAGCTCATAGAGCGGCTGCTGAACTTCCTCGGTCGCCTTCTTGATAGCGTCGAGGTCGCTGCCCTTGAGGGCTTCCTTCAGCTTTTCAACGCCCGCATTGACCTTTGCAACGAGCGCCTGATCCGCTTTTTCGCCGAGATCCTTGACCGCCTTCTCCGCCTGATAGACGAGAGCGTCGCCCGCGTTGCGCACATCAACGGCTTCCTTCTGTGCCTTGTCCTCGGCAGCATGAGCTTCTGCCTCTTTGACCATACGCTCGATGTCCTCTTTGCTCATGCCGCTGTCGGACTGGATGGTAATCTTCTGCTCTTTACCCGTGCCGAGATCCTTTGCCGAAACGTTGACAATGCCGTTGGCGTCAATGTCGAACTTGACCTCGATCTGCGGTACGCCGCGCGGTGCAGGCGGGATATCCGTAAGCTGGAAGCGTCCGAGCGTCTTGTTGCCCGCCGCCATCTCACGCTCACCCTGAAGCACGTGGATCTCAACGCCCGGCTGATTGTCCGCCGCCGTCGAGAACACCTGACTCTTCGAGGTCGGGATGGTTGTGTTGCGGTCAATGATTTTCGTGCAGACGCCGCCGAGAGTCTCAATGCCGAGCGAGAGCGGGGTCACGTCGAGCAGGAGCACGTCCTTGACCTCGCCGACGAGCACGCCGCCCTGAATCGCTGCGCCGATGGAGACGCATTCGTCCGGGTTGACGCCCTTCGACGGCTCTTTGCCGAGGATCTTGCGGATTGCTTCCTGTACCGCGGGGATACGGGACGACCCGCCGACGAGAATAATCTTGTCGATGTCGCTGCCCGAGAGCCCTGCATCCTCCATCGCTTTGCGCGTCGGCACCATCGTACGCTCGACGAGGTCTGCCGTGAGTTCTTCAAATTTTGCACGCGAGAGCGTGAGATCGAGATGCTTTGGTCCCGTGGCATCCGCCGTGATAAACGGCAGGTTGATATTCGTCTGGGACATACTCGAGAGTTCGATCTTTGCCTTCTCTGCCGCCTCGATGAGACGCTGTGCGCTCATCTTGTCCTGCGAAAGATCAATGCCGTTGACTTTCTTGAACTCCTCGACCATCCAATCCATAATCTTCTTATCGAAATCGTCGCCGCCGAGGTGGGTATCGCCGTTTGTTGCCTTGACCTCGAACACGCCTTCGCTGAGTTCGAGGATGGAGACATCGAATGTGCCGCCGCCAAGGTCGAAGACGAGAATAGTCTCGTCCTTATCCTTATCCAGACCGTAGGCGAGCGCCGCCGCGGTGGGTTCGTTGATGATGCGCAGGACTTCGAGACCTGCGATCTTGCCCGCGTCCTTCGTCGCCTGACGCTGACTGTCGTTGAAATACGCGGGCACCGTAATAACCGCCTGCGTCACCGTCTCACCGAGATATGCTTCGGCATCACTCTTAAGCTTTTGCAGAATCATCGCCGAGATCTCGGGCGGCGTGTAGCTCTTTCCGTCGATCGTAACATGATAGTTCGGATCGCCCATATGGCGCTTAATGGACGATATCGTGCGGTCGGGGTTCGAAACCGCCTGATTCTTTGCCAGACGTCCGACAAGACGCTGACCGTCCTTCGTAAAGCCGACCACCGACGGGGTGATGCGGCTGCCCTCCGGGTTCGTGATAACGGTCGGTTCGCCGCCCTCCATCACCGAGACAACAGAGTTCGTCGTACCAAGGTCAATACCAATTACTTTAGCCATTTTATATTCCTCCAAATCAAATATGATGATGTGATTTCTTTTTTATTAGCTGCCGGCGACCTGCACCATTGCGGGACGTATGACGCGTCCCTTTGCGCGGTAGCCCTTTTGCAGCACCTGCGTAACCGTCCCGTCTGAGACGTCCGGGTTCTCGACGCGCATAACCGCCTGGTGCACATTCGGGTCAAAGGGCTGCCCCTCGGCCTCGATATGTTCCAGACCGTTCTTGTCAAGCACCTCTTTGAGCTGGGTGAAGATCATCTCCATGCCCTTGCGGAACGCCTCGCCGTCCGTCTGCTCCACCGCCATCGCCCGCTCGAAATTATCGAGAAGCGGCAGGAGATCCCCGAGCATGTTCTGCGTAATGACCGCTGCCAGCTCTTCCTTCTCCTTTGCCGTGCGCCGACGGAAATTTTCAAAATCCGCCTGAAGCCGCAGAATGCGGTCATTTTTCTCTTTGAGCTGCGCTTCGAGCGCGTCGACAGGATCCTCTTCGGGCGCAGCGCCCTCCACCTGAATCTCCGGTTCCACAGCCGTATCTGCGGCTGCTTCGTCCGTTTCGATTTCTTGCTCTGCGGGCTGCACCTCTTCCACCGGTATCTCCTGTACCGGCTCTTCCTTTTCCTGCAAGCTGTTCACCTCTTCTACCACTTCAGACGATGGATCATCTCTGTTAAATTCGTGTTCACATAGTCCAGAATGCGCATTGCCTTCGCGTATTCCATGCGCGTCGGACCGAGCACCGCAATCGTACCGAGCAGTCTGCCGTCCACATGATACGAAGCTGTAATCACGCTCGTATCCCAAAACGCACTGCTCATGTTCTCGCGCCCAATCGTCACTGTCAGCCCCTCGCCCGTATGCGTGTGCAGGATCTCCTTGACGAGATCCTCGTGCTCAAGGGCGTGCAAAATCTCGCGCACACGCTCAAGATCCCGATACTCCGGATGTGCGAGAAGCTGCGACGTACCGCCAAGGTACAAACGCTCCCCGTCACGCCCCTCGAGGGCTCGATGCATGACGTGCATCGCCTCGGCAAATATTGCCTCATCACCGATGTCGTCACGAATGCACCTCAGATCTTCACGCGTCACATCCCGCAGTGCCTTGCCCGCGAGTATGCGGTTAACCGCGTCCGCCATTCGGAGGAAGTCCTCGAAAGAAGCCCCCTCCGGAATCTCAATGACGCGATTCTCGACGAAGCCCGCATCCGTCATGAGGACGGCGATCACATGGCTTTCGCCCATCGGCAGGAACTGCAGCAGGCGAAATGCCGACTGTGCTGCCTGCGGCGCGAGCACGAGCGAAACATTGTGCGTCACATCTGCGATAAGACGCGCCGTCTCTTGGAACATCTCGTCGAGGCGCCGCACGCGTGCACGGTACCATTCGTGAATACGCGTGCGCTCCGTCTCCGTTACGGGAGCGACCGGCAGAAGTCCGTCGACATAGAACCGATAGCCCTTTGACGACGGGATGCGTCCGGCGGATGTATGCGGATGCTCTAGGAATCCAAGCATCTCCAGATCCGCCATCTCGTTTCGGATGGTCGCAGGGCTGATGCCGAGATTATATTTGCGTGCGAGTGTCCGAGATCCGACCGGTTCCGCCGACGCAATATAGTCGTCTACGATCGCCCACAAGATCTTGCTCTTGCGTGCGTCAAGTTCATCCACCATCAACCCCTCTCCTCTCTTTTAACTGTTGTTAGCACTCCATATTGTCGAGTGCTAACCGAATCTATAAAGAATATACAGCGTAAAAAGCAAAAAGTCAAGCGTAAAACGACAAAAAGTCAAATATTTTTTAGCGGATTTATTAGACGCACGAAAAAAGAGCTACCGCACGATGTCTCCATGCAGCAGCTCTAATATAGTTTGTTTTGAAGTAAATTACTTCAGCTCGACCGTTGCGCCTGCCTCTTCGAGCTTGCCCTTGAGCTCCTCGGCCTCGGCCTTGGCGATGTTCTCCTTGACCGGCTTCGGTGCGCCGTCAACAAGCTCTTTTGCTTCCTTCAGCCCAAGACCCGTTGCCTCACGGACGGCCTTGATGACGTTGATCTTCTTATCGCCTGCGGACGCGAGAACGACAGTGAACTCCGTCTTCTCCTCAGCAGCGGCACCGCCTGCGGGCGCCGCACCGGCAGCTGCGACCGCAACCGGAGCGGCGGCGCTGACACCGAACTTCTCTTCCATTGCCTTAACGAGCTCGGAAAGTTCGAGAACAGTCATGTTCTCAATAGCTTCAAGAATCTGATCCTTATTCATGAGATATACCTCCAAAATTTTGTATAAAATCTGTTATATTCTTCCTTATGCGGACGCTTTCTGCGCACGCACTGCATCAAGCACATAGACGGCGTTGCGGATGACGCCCTGAAGGACGTTCACCGTGTTCGAGATCGGCGCGTTCATGCTGCCCATAAGCTTTGCGATGAGCTCTTCGCGCGACGGGAGCGAGGCAAGTGCCTGCACCTCGTTTGCCTCGATGACCTTGCCCTCGACGGTACCGACCTTGACGGACAGAACGCCTTTGTCGTCGAGCTTGTTCTTCTTGATGTAATCGCAAATAACCTTTGCAGGAGCAACGGCATCCTCCGCGGAGAATGCAAACGCCGTGGTTCCCTCAAGATGCGGGTCAAGCCCCTCGAGCCCAAGCGCATCGGCGGCACGGCGCAACATCGTATTCTTCACGACGTGATAGGTCACGCCCGCAGAGCGCAGCTCGCGGCGCAGCTCCGTATCCTGTGCGACCGTCAGTCCGCTGTATGTCGTGAATACGGCGCCCTTGGCGGAACCTAGCTGCTCTTTCAGCTTTTCAACGATAACTTCTTTCTTATGATCTGCCATAAAACTTTTCCCTCCTTTCGTTTCCGAAATATAAAAATCTCCGGCTGCTCTGCCGGAGATGAATGTTCTAGTTCACGTCCGACCTCGGCAGGCGACTTCGTCGTTAGATGCTTTCGCAAACCTGCTGTCTACAGCCCGGGGAAATTCCGCCGCTCAGGTTTAGCTGAGCGCAACGGGGACGGCAGGTCCCATCGTCGCAACAACCGTGATGGAGCGGATATACTGTCCCTTTGCCGCAGCGGGCTTCACACGGATGAGCGTTTCGATGACTGCCTGATAGTTCTCGCGGAGCTTCTCCGCGTCAAAAGAGGCCTTCCCGATGGGAACATGGATGTTGCCCGCTTTGTCTGTGCGGTACTCCACCTGACCTGCCTTGATCTCAGAAACGGCTTTCTTGAGATCCATGGTGACGGTGCCGAGCTTCGGGTTCGGCATGAGGCCGCGAGGGCCAAGCACCTTACCGAGACGACCAACCGTGCCCATCATGTCGGGCGTTGCGACGGCGACGTCAAAGTCGAGCCAGCCGCCCTGAATCTTCTGCACAATCTCGTCCGATCCGACGAAGTCCGCACCGGCGGCTTCCGCCTCGGCGACCTTTTCGCCCTTGGCAAAGACGAGAACGCGCTGTGTCTTGCCCGTGCCGTTCGGCAGGACAAGGGCGCCGCGCACCTGCTGATCCGCGTATTTCGGATCGACGCCAAGGCGCACATGCAGTTCAATGGTCTCGTCGAATTTCGCCGTGGCGGTCTTCTTCACGAGTTCCATCGCTTCCTGCGAAGTGTAGAGCTTGCCGCTCTCAATCAGCTTCGCGGCATCTTGGTACTTCTTACCAAATTTTGCCATTGTGTGTTCTCCTTTCGTGGTCACAGCGGGCAGAATGCCCTGCCACAGAGAGCGTCTTAGTCGACGATCTCGATTCCCATGCTGCGGGCGGTGCCCTCGATCATGGATGTTGCCGCCTCAATCGACGCGGCGTTCAGATCCGGCATCTTAGACTCGGCGATCTCGCGCGCCTTTGCACGCGGGAGCTTTGCGACCTTCGTCTTGTTCGGCTCGCCCGACGCCTTTTCGATGCCCGCAGCCTTCTTCAGCAGAACTGCTGCCGGCGGGGTCTTCGTGATAAAGGTAAAGGAGCGATCCTCAAAGACCGTGATCTCAACCGGAATGATCAGCCCTGCCTGCTTTGCCGTACGCTCGTTAAAGTCCTTGACAAACGCCATGATATTGACGCCCGCCTGACCGAGCGCAGGTCCTACCGGAGGAGCCGGCGTCGCCTTGCCTGCAGGAACCTGCAGCTTTACGACACGCGCAACCTTCTTTGCCATTGACACATCACCTCCTTTCGGTGTGTATTCTTTGGTCTCAGATCAGCTCGACCTGATCAATTTCAATGTCAATCGGCGTTCCTTCGATATCCACCTGAACACGTGCTCCGGCAGAATCGATCGATATCACTTTGCCGGCGTAGTCCTCGAATGCCCCCGATACGATGCGTACGTTGTCGCCGACGGCGACCTTTGCCCGGCGCTTTGGCGCACCGCCCACAGAACCGCTCAGGATGCGCTCCGCCTCCTCCGCCGTCAGCGGGATGGGGTGCTTTTCGGAGCCGACAAATCCCGTGACGCCTGTCGTATTGCGGACGACATACCATGAATGCTCGTCAACGATCATATCGACCAGCACATATCCGGGAAATACCTTGCGCGGGACGACTTTTTCCTTGCCGTCCTTAACCTCAAGCTCGTCCTCTACGGGGACAACGACGTTAAAGAGCATGTCGCTCATGCTCGCCGAATGCATCAACCGCTCGAGATTCGCCTTGACCTTGTTCTCATAGCCCGAATAGGTGTGAATGACATACCATGCCCGGTGCGGGTTTGCCTGTCTCAGATAGAGTTCTTCCTTATCCGCCATATCCCTCACCCAGCCTAGTAATGCAAAATGACCTGAAATACACGGGCAAAAATCGTGTCACAGATCCAAATCAGTGCGCAGACGATAACAATCGCAATGCCGACGACGCCGGTGTAGGTTGCAAGCTCGCGCTTTGTGGACCACGACACCTTCTTCATCTCGGCGACAACTTCGCGTAGGAATTTGACTATTTTTCCCATGATATCAGGCGCGCTTACTTCGTCTCTTTGTGTGCCGTGTGCTTGCGGCAGAACTTGCAGTACTTGTTGAACTCGAGACGATCCGGATTATTCTTCTTGTTCTTGTTCGTGCGATAGTTGCGGCTATGGCACTCGGTGCACTCAAGCGTAATGTTGTTGCGCATGAATATCAACTCTCCTCATTAGTTCTTTGGGCAATAACTCATATCAATTTATCATACTTGGAAAATGCTGTCAACCGCAACATTTTCACAAAAATGCATAAAAGAACCCCCGTATCGGGGGTGAGTTTCAAAATGGTGGCGGCACAGAGATTTGAACTCCGGACACTGCGGGTATGAACCGCATGCTCTAGCCAACTGAGCTATGCCGCCGTTATTATGGAGCTGATGACCAGGATTGAACTGGTGACCTTATCCTTACCAAGGATACGCTCTGCCGACTGAGCTACACCAGCGAACAAACTTGGTTGCGGGGACAGGACTTGAACCTGTGACCTTCGGGTTATGAGCCCGACGAGCTACCGACTGCTCCACCCCGCGATAAAAAAGTGGTGGGCAGGGATGGATTCGAACCATCGTAATCCGAAGATGACAGATTTACAGTCTGTTGCCTTTAACCACTCGGCCACCTACCCATGACTGCTATGCATTTTTGGTTGCGGGGACAGGACTCGAACCTGCGACCTTCGGGTTATGAGCCCGACAAGCTACCAACTGCTCTACCCCGCGATGATCTGCATGGCGCAGATTCGCGCACTGCGCTAACAAGACGATATTATACGACAACAGTATTGATTCGTCAATACCTAAAAACAAAAAAATGGACTGCCGCAAAAATCATACGGCAGTCCTTCTATACAGCCCGTTTGG
Organism: Selenomonas sp. oral taxon 137 str. F0430; assembly: GCF_000183625.1. NCBI lineage: Bacteria > Bacillati > Bacillota > Negativicutes > Selenomonadales > Selenomonadaceae > Selenomonas > Selenomonas sp. oral taxon 137. The sequence continues at coordinate 135,602 of NZ_AENV01000014.1, read as the reverse complement.
TCTTTATACTTCGCTCTCGTCCTCAAAGAGGTATCCGTATCGCTCCTTGAATTCCTCGGGGGTGAGGCGGTAAGCGTTGGCGAGCCCCGGATCGTCAAGATCGCCTTTTTCAAGGCGCATCATAAAGCCGCGCGCAATTTGGTAATGAACAGAGTCGATGTTGACCTTGCGCACCTTCGTCTTTCCTGTCTCAGGGTCGCGAATCTCGTCAAAGCGCATCGGCACCGCCTGATTATCCTGAATGGTGATGATCGCGCCGGAGTCGCCTGCTCTGAGGAACTGCACGGCAGAGTAGCCAAGTGAGCGGCAGTAGTCGATGTCATATGCGATCGGTGCCGTGCAGCGCAGCTCGTAGCCAATTTCCTTATCAATAATAGAGAGTGTGATGCCGAGCTTCTTTGTCTCGGCGAGCACCGCCTGCTTGAGGATTTCGCCGAAGTCCAGCTCACTGTAGCGGATGTGTCCGTGCTCGTCCGTGACGACGCTGCCGAGTTTGGCAAAGTCCTCCTCGGCGATCTTTTCGATGACCCCCTCGGCAATGACGGCCACGCCGTAATTACGCCCCGTGAGATAGCGCTTCACGATCGAACCGGTGATGATGTCTACGATCTGTTGGAGCGGGATCTTATCCTGTGCGAACTCCTCAGGGATCACGGTGATTGCAGCGCCCGCGCTGCGCCCCATACCAAGCGCAAGATGCCCTGCTGTACGCCCCATCGCGATGGTGAAGTACCAGCGGTTATTCGTTGTGCTCGCGTCCTCCATGAGGTTCTCGATCTCCATCGTTCCGAATGCACGTGCGGTCTCAAACCCGAATGTCGGCACGCCCTCGGGGAGCGGGAGATCGTTGTCAATGGTCTTGGGCACATGCACGACGTTGATGGTGCGCCCCATCTTGCGCGCATACTCCGAGACTGCCATCGAGCTGAATGCGGTATCATCGCCCCCGATGGTGACGACATGGGTCACGCCCAGTTCTGTGAGGGTCTCTACAACGGTGCGCAGGTCGGATTCCTTCTTCGTCGGGTTGAACCGCGACATCTTGAGGATACAACCGCCCGTGAGGTGAATGCGGCTGATGCTCGGCGGGTCGAGACGGATGTAGTTCTTCTCCCCGCGCGCGAGCCGGGAAAATCCGTCGTACATGCCGAGGACATCCCAGCCGTGGCGCGTCGCCTCAACAACCACCGCCGAAATCACGCTGTTGATGCCGGGCGCAGGACCGCCGCCGCAGATAATCGCAATCACATTCTTGATACCAATCATGAGATTCCCTCCTCTTTGGAATTGTCTTTACCCTAAATAGATTCGACAGCGTGAAATGTTTTCCTTCTAAGTAATTTTCGTAAAGTTTCAAAAAGTATTCTTCAGCGTCGCTTGCGGCTGCGGTGCCCGAGATTCGTAACCGTCTTGCTGGGTGCTTTCTTTGCCTTTTTGCGCGGGGGCTTCCCGCCGCGCGGCGGATGGCTCTGCACGACGCGCCGCCCCTCTTTGTCCGGCTGCGCTTTCTGCGGAGCGGGACGCGGCTTTTTCTTTACCGCCGCGCGCGCAAGCCGCTCTTTGAGTGCCGCTTCGATCTTGCGAAGCTTTTCGTGCTGGCGTGCGGTGACGAGCGTGATGGCGCGCCCCCGTGCGCCCGCGCGCCCCGTCCGCCCGATGCGGTGGATGTAATCTGTGACCGTCGGCGGCAGGTCGTAGTTGTAGACGTGCGTCACGCCCTCGATGTCGAGCCCGCGCGCAGCGATGTCTGTGGCGCAGAGGATCTGCAGCTTTGCCGCGCGGAACTGCCGCAGGACAAAGGCGCGCTGCGTCTGCGTGAGGTTGCCGCTGAGCGCGTCCACGAGATAGCCGCGTCCCGCGAGCGCCATCATGAGCGCGTGCGTGCGCTCCTTCGTCGCGCAGAATACCATGGCGAGGTAGGGCGCTTCCTCGTTGATGGAGGCGCAGAGGCGATCCAGTTTTTCCTCTTCATTCACGGAAAGGGCGATCTGCTCGATGTTCTCGAGTGTCGTGTGCTCGCCCTCAATTTTGATGCGCGCGGGGTTGTGCATGAACCGCTTTGTGAGCTGCACGATACGCTCGGGCATGGTCGCCGAAAAGAGCGCAAGCTGATAGTCCTGCGCCGTGTGCCCGAGGAGGGTCTCGACATCCTCGATGAAGCCGAGCTTCAACATCTCGTCAGCTTCGTCGAGAACAACCTTGTTCACGCTGCCGAGGGCGAGTGTCCCGCGCCGCACATGGTCGAGCAGTCGTCCGGGCGTACCGATGACGAGCTGCGGATGCCTGCGGAGTTTCTCCTTCTGCCGCTCGATGTCCGCGCCGCCGTAGACGAGCGTCGTGCCAATGCTGAGCGCCGCGGCAAGAGGCTCCGCGACGCGTGCGATTTGTATTGCCAGCTCGCGGGTCGGAGCGATGACGAGCGCCTGCACCACTGCACCCTGAGGTTTGATTTTTTCCAATACGGGCAGGAGAAAGGCGAGCGTCTTGCCTGTACCTGTCTGTGCCTGCGCAATGACGTCGCGCCCTACACGCATGGCGGGAACAGCACGCTCCTGTACGGGCGTCGGGACGCTGATGCCCCGGTTTTTGAGCAGGGTGCACAGCGCCTCCGAAACTCCGATCTCTGCAAACGGCATCATGATGAAAGCACCTCTGCGCCGGTCTCTGTGATGAGGATCGTATTCTCCCACTGTGCAGAAAGCGAATGATCCTTCGTCCGCACCGTCCAGCCGTCATCCGCGTCGACGGTGACGTCATAACCGCCCGCATTGATCATCGGCTCGATGGTAAAGATCATGCCAGGCACCATGAGCATCCCCGTCCCCGGTTCTCCCACATGCGAAACGAACGGATCCATATGAAACTCCTTGCCGACGCCGTGCCCGCCGAGTGCCGTCACGACAGAGTAACCATTCGCATGTGCCCAGTCACCGCACGCGGCGTTGACATCACCGAGGAAATGCCAGGGACGCGCCGCCGCAATGCCGCGCTCCATGATCTCCTTTGTCACGCGTACGAGCCGCTCCGCGGCGAGAGGAACTTTTCCCACCATATACATGCGTGATGCATCCGCATAATAGCCGCCAACAATGGTTGTCGTATCAACATTAACGATATCCCCCTCTTTGAGGACGTCCTTCTTTGACGGGATCCCATGGCAGACGACGTCATTGATCGACGTGCAGATACTTTTCGGGAAGCCCTCGAATCCGAGGCAGGCAGGGATTCCAGCGCGCTCTGTGATATATTCATACGCCGCATGATCCAGCGTCTCCGTGTCCACCCCCGGTTCAATCAGCTGCTCCATGAGATCGAGTACGCCGTCATTCACAAGCGCAGCGCGGCGTACCCCCTCAATATCCGCCTCGTTGTTGATAATCCTGCGCGGCGGACGCACCTGTCCTTTGACAACATCATAATGTATGGATGCAATCCGCTCGTCAAAATCTGCATGACATTTCTTGTATTTTTTTCCGCTGCCGCACCAGCACGGATCGTTTCGATTCATTGCTTCGCCCCTTACTTTTCATATAGATTCACTTTCATTATAGCCCGAAACATCATTTTTATCAAAGTTTTTTCACTGCACACTGTTACTCCGCCCGCAACCCCTTGACATGAAGTAAGGTATAAGCTAAACTTATTGTGAAATTTTTATAAAGAAGGCAATCGAATTGCAATTTTCATCAAAAAAAATCCTATGCGCCGTCATCATCCTCTTCGGGCTGCTTCTTGCCGCCGCGCTCATTCTTATGTGGTCGGAACGCCGTGCTGTTCCCGTCCTCAACTATCATCAAGTGGAGGTGAAGGACGGCAACCCGCTCACACTCCACCCGGAGCAATTCGAGGCACAGATGGCGTATCTCAAAGAAGAAGGATATACGACGGTCACGATTGACGAGCTGATGGACGCCTGCGAAAACGGTGCCGCCCTGCCGGAAAAACCCGTCGTTATAACGTTCGACGACGGATATGAGGACAACTACGAGTACGCCTATCCCATCCTGCAAAAATATGGATTCAAGGCGACCATCTTCCTCATCTATGACCTTACGGATGCGTATCCCGGTTACCTGACATGGAATGAGATCGCGGAAATGAAAGCATCCGGTCTCATGCGCTTCGAGAGCCATACGATGACCCACGCGAATCTCTCCAAACTCACCGCCGAAGCAGATCTCCGGCATGAAATTGCCGACTCGCAGAGGCTGCTCTCGGAAAAACTCGGCTATAACGTCCGCTACATCGCCTACCCGGGCGGCGCTGTCAACGAGCAGATCGAGTCCATCACACGGGCGGCGGGGTACCGCGGCGGCTTCACCGTCCATTACGGTCTGAGCACACCTGCCAAGGGCGCGTATCAAATGGATCGAATCCCCATCTTCGGCGCCAACATGCACACAATGGAGCGCTTCAAGATGCGGCTCAAATATGCACCGCTCATCGCACCGTTCGAGGATTTCCGACTATGGCTGCGTGCAAAGGGATTTACGGAGCTTGCCATGCTTCTGCCCATTCCTTGAATTTTCCCCGCAAAGCATGTATAATGATGATATCTGTTATTGTATCTTAAGGAGGGCTTTTCATGGATTTTGAAGCACTGGTCAAGGCAAAATTCGACGAAGCATACGAAGCGTCGGAGCATCCCAAAAAATTCTTCCTCACAGAGAACGGGCGCGGCGTCGTCGACGGCGGCGAGATGTATAACGCACTCCTGCAAGACGTGCTCGATATTGTACAAAGAGCGCTCGTCGGCATCCTCAAGGACAGCCATCATACCCATTGAAACACTATGATCACTTCGGAGACTGCCGCACGAATCCCTTGTGCACCGTACGGCAGTCCCTTTTTGATTCCAAGGCTGTCCAAGCGAAAAAGGATCTGAAAGGCAATGGTCAAGGAGCTGGCTGCCCAACGCCGCAAACACGATGACGCAGGACATTGTCTATCTCGCAGCGGCAACCTCAGAGACCATCTCTACACCTCAGCAATCCAGACAAAATCAAGAAAAATACAGCCCAACACATAAATAGGACATTGCACCGCCATAGCCGGCTTCGTGCAATGTCCTTATTTATTTGATGCAAATGCTAACCTATTGCCAAAATCCCGCACATAAAACCATACAGCGAGTGACGCGGAAGTTTCGATGCATAGCTAGGAATAGCGGCAAACGCGAGGAAGGCGCAGCCAAAACCTACGTCGACGAAGCGTTTGCCAAAAATGACGACGCTAGGCGCGAAAATCCCGCGTCACGCCCCGTCACACCGTAATCTGAGTGACGCGCAAGTTTGGAGGCAGAGCAAGGAACTAGAAAAATCCAAGCGAAGGCGTAGTTAAGAGCTACGTCGAGCGCAGGATTTTTCGCAGTGACACAGCTATGCGCCAAAATCGCGCGTCACGTCTAGAATTCTTGGCGAATGCCCGTATAGAAGGCTCGTTGTTTACTGTCGTTCACATCGTTCCACTCGCCGAAGAGATACGTTCCGCCGTGCACTTGATACTGCGCGCGCAGACGAACGGTGAAATCATTCGGGTCATAGGCGTCGGCAGAGAATTTGAATTTATCCCCTGCGAAGGCATCGACGCCGATCCCTGCCGCACCCGCGACAACGCCCGCGCGCGCACCGAGTGCCGATCCGCGCAGGCCTACCTGTGCGTTAAATTTATCGCCGCCGCCGATGTCGTCGACGCCAAACGAGGCATACATCCCCTTCGCTTCGCCCACGTCGAGATTGAAGTTCGTCCGCCAGTCGTCCGCCTTGCCGCTGTACATGGCGTCGACCTTCGGCGTGACCTTTATGCTCCCGAGTCGTCCCATCAGCCCGTTTGCCTTGTCAGTCATCGTACGCGCGTTGTGGATGAGGGCGCGCGCATCTTCCTGCGTCTTCACATCTCCGGTCACAGACTCGATCCCCTCGGCAATGCGCGCGATGCGCCCCGATGCCTCAGTGATATTGGCGAGGGTGCGGCGCAGATTTTCTGCGGTCGCGGGATCTGCTCCGACGGTCTCGAGATTGGTCATGATACGTTCGACGCTCGCCGTGCTCTGCGCAAGGTTGGCGCTCATGGCGTTCATATTCGCGATCGTGCCGCTGAGGTTCCCGCGGTTCTCCGCCGCCATCTGCTCAAGCGTTGCAGTAAGCCCGTCAAGATGCGCCGTCATGTGCTCCATATTGACGACGAGCTGCACCATGGAGGTCTGGAAGCCGGGCTCACCGACGATGTTGTTGATGCCCGTGAGCATGTCCTCGACCTGGATGATCATCTTATTCAGCTCGGTGAACATGGAGTCCATGCCCATCTCATCCGCGCCGTAGAGATAGTCCCCCGCGGCATAGTAATCCGTATTTGCAGACGGTGTGATGATGACGAACTTATCCCCCATGATGCCGGGCTGTGCGATGGTCACAGACGATCCGCGCGGGATCTTCACGTCGTCCGAGACGCTGATAGCGACGGTAACACCTGTGCCGTCGCTGCCCACCTTCTCGACATGTCCAACGGGCACGCCGGAGAGGAGCACCTGCGCCTCGGGGTTCAGCCCGACCGCGCGCCCAAAGCCGACGTAGAGTGTGTACTCATGTCCCCCGCCAAGCCGCAGCCCGCCAAAGAATATGACGACGGCGACGAGAAGTGCCGCGCCGACGAGTGTAAATGCGCCGACTTTTGCCTCTGCGCTCATGCTCCGCTCTCCTTTCTGTGATGCAGCGTACGGAAAAACGCCTGTACACGCGCATCATCAATTTCCTGAAACCGCTCCGGCGTGTCCACCGCAATAAGTGTGCCGTCGTAAATCATGGCGATGCGGTCGGCAATGCGGCTGGCGCTCGCCATATCATGGGTGACGACGACGGAGGTCACGTCGAGCTTTTTCTGCATATCGATGATGAGTTCGTCGATCTTTGCCGTCATGATGGGGTCAAGACCCGAACTCGGTTCGTCGTAAAAGATGATCTCGGGATCGGTCGCAATTGCGCGTGCGAGCCCGACGCGCTTTTTCATGCCGCCCGAGAGTTCCTGAGGCATGAGGTGCTCGACGCCCGGCAGCCCGACGAGCTCGAGTTTTTCGGCGACGATGCGGCGAATCTCATCCTCAGTTTTATCCGTGTGCTCGCGCAGTCCGAACGCGACGTTCTCGCCGACGCTCATGGAGTCAAAGAGCGCGGAGTACTGGAAAACCATGCCCATCCTCAGACGCACGCGGTCGAGGGCGGTCTCGTCCATAGCGGCGATGTTGTCCGTGCCGACGCAGATTTCGCCCGCGGTGGGGCGGTCAAGCCCGATCATGAGGCGCAGGAGGGTGGATTTCCCCGATCCGGAGCCGCCGATGATGGCGACGGTTTCGCCTTTTTCTATGGTCAGGCTGATGTCCTTCAGCGCTTCTTTTTCGGCAAAGCGTTTGGAGACGCCGTGCAGTTTTATCATATGCCCTCCCGTCCGTCAGAAGAGGAAGAACGTCAGGACGGCGTTCAGGATGAAAATCACGATGATGGAGGTGACGACGGTCTGCATGGTCGCTTTCCCAACGCCCTCCGCACCGTTCGGCGCCGCAAGCCCATAATGACAGCCGAGGACAGCGATGACGTTGCCGAAGAAGATCGCCTTAATCAGTCCGCCCGTTAAGTCATAGATGGTTGCAAACTGTGTAATCGAGTGTGTGAACGTGTAGGCGGAGATGCCGGAGTAATGCACGGCGGTGAGATAGCCGCCGAACACGCCGATGACGTCGCCGAATACGGTCAAGATGGGAACGACGCACATACACGCGAGCATCCGGGGCACGATGAGGTAGTTGACGGGACTGACCGCCATGACGCGCAGTGCGTCGATCTGCTCCGTGACCTTCATCGTGGAGACCTCCGCGGTAATCGCCGCGCCCACGCGCCCCGCGCAGACGACGCCGACGAGGACGGGGCCGAGCTCACGCCCGATGCTGATGGCAATGACCGCGCCGATCGTGCTCTGCGCGCCGTAGCGGATGAATTCGTGCGCCGTCTGGAGCGTCAGCACAACGCCTGTAAAGAGAAGTGTCAGTCCGACGATGAGCAGGGAGTCCGCACCGAGATGCGACATCTGATAGACGATGCTCCGCACGCGCAGCCGCCGCGTGACCTGCCGCATGGTCTCTCCGTAGAGGAGCGTGACGCGCCCGATATTGGCGAGATGCGTGAGGACAAATGCCCCGACCGCCTCTAGGATTCTCTGCACCGCCGCACCTCCTTACCCCTTTGCCGCCCGCATCGCCTCTGTGCGTGCGAGCTCGTCACAGCGTTCGTTCCGCGGATTGCCCGCATGTCCCTTGACCCACCGGAACCGGACGTGCCGCGCGGCAAACGCCGCGTCGAGCTGCATCCACAGGTCTTGATTGAGAACGGGCGCGCCGTCCGCTTTCTTCCAGCCGCGCTTTTTCCATGCGGGCAGCCAAAATTTGGTAAACGCATTCTTCAGATACTGACTGTCCGTATAGAGCACGATACGCGATCCCGCAGGGACAGCGGATACCGCCTTCAGCGCGGCGGTCAGCTCCATGCGGTTGTTCGTGGTTTCGGGATCGCCGCCGCTCTTCTCCTCGACCGCCCCCGTCGCGGCAGTCTCGATGACCGCCGCCCATCCGCCGGCACCGCCCGGGTTCCGCAGGCACGAGCCGTCCGTGTGAATGATGTAGTCCGCGTCGGCAGGCGCTTCATCCGCAGCGGACGGTGCAGTGTGTGCGGGGGGCTGAGTACCACCGCTCACTCCCGTCCCCGCAAGCCAGTCACGCGCCTCGGACTCGGTCATAAAGCCTTTATAAACCGCGCCCCGAAAGCCCTGCACCGCCGCGGCACAGTCCGCCCATATGGTGAACAGCCCCGTTTTGTGCCCGCGTTTCACGGCGTAGAATTTCTTTGCCACAAATACCGTCCTCTAGTACGACCAGCGATAACCGATAGAGAGACCGGCACCGTTGTACCCCGGATTTTTCGTGCGCTGTCCGTTCGAGACATGATGCCCGAGATAGGCGACACTCAGTGCGCTGCGGTCGTTGAACTTATAGGTAAGACGAGGACCGATGCGCCATAGGAAGTCATAGTTGCGCGTATGTGCAGGGTGGACGCGGTTATAAACGAGCAGGGCGCCCGTCACGTCAAGGGACGCTTCCCACTTTTTTCCCATGGGCTTCGTCCAGCGTACCATATACGAGGGGCCCACGCCGACGGCAGACGAATCGAGCCGCACGTCCGGACGGTCTTTCTCTGCCCACGAACCGACGGCACGCGATACGGTCACCCCCCAATGGAGAGACATTGCGTGCATCTCCTTATATTGCCGATAGACCTGCACATTGTAGAGATCGATATAACGGCGTTCACCGTGCCCATGCAGGTAATCCATCTGAATCTCCGCGCTGCGCTTCTCCGTGCGCGCGGACGCATCCCCCATATGCATCTCCCGCATATCGTCCACGGGGCGCGCATCTGCCGCCGCGATCTGCGGCAGTGCAAAGAGCACAAGCCCCGCCAAAACAGCTGTCTTTGACTTACACAAAGTCATCACAATCACCTCCAACGCAAAAAAGTTCTTCCTCAAGACCGAGGCGGTCGCATATCTTTCCAACCATCATATTCACGAGATCATCCACCGTCTCCGGGCGGTGGTAAAAGCCGGGAGCGGCAGGCATGACGACCGCGCCCGCGCGCGCAAGGCGGAGCAGGTTCTCGAGGTGGATCTCGTGCATCGGGGTTTCCCGCGGCACGAGCAGGAGTCTGCGCCCCTCCTTAAGCGTAACGTCAGCGGCGCGCGTCAGGAGATCGTCCGTGACGCCGTGGGCGAGTGCGCCCGCCGCGCGCATGGAGCACGGCAGGATGACCATCGCGTCCATACGGAACGAGCCGCTCGCGATCGCCGCGCCCACATCGTCGTTCGCGTAGAGCTTCGTCACGCGGCGGGAAAGCTCCTCGCGCGTGATGCCGCATTCATAATCGAGCACCTTTTCCCCGCTCGTAGTGACGACGGCGTGAATCTCGATGCCGCGGCGGCACAGTACCTCCATGAGCCGCACGGCATAGATGCTGCCGCTCGCGCCCGTGATGCCGACAATGATTTTTTTCATCGAATCACGGTCACGCCGCCCATGTAGGGCACGAGCGCCTGCGGCACGACGACCGAGCCGTCCTCCTGCTGATTGTTCTCGAGGATTGCGGCGACCGTGCGCCCGACCGCGACGCCTGAACCGTTCAGCGTGTGGAGGAACGCGGGCTTCGCCCCGCGCGCGGGACGGTATTTGATATTCGCGCGGCGCGCCTGATAGTCCGTGCAGTTCGAGCACGACGAGATTTCACGGTATTTATTCTGCGCGGGCATCCACACCTCGAGGTCGTAGGTCTTGGCGGAGGTAAAGCTCATGTCGCCCGTGCAGAGCTGTATCACGCGGTACGGCAGTTCGAGCGTCCGCAGGACGTCCTCCGCCGCCTCGACCATACTCTCAAGTTCGTCCCAGCTCGTCTCGGGCGTGACGAATTTGATCAGCTCGACTTTGTTGAACTGATGCTGACGAATCAGTCCGCGCGTGTCGCGTCCCGCGCTGCCCGCCTCGGCACGGAAGCACGCGGTGTAGGAGGTATAGTACTCCGGCAGCTGCGCCGCGTCTAGAATCTCGTCGCGGTGGTAGTTCGTCGTCGGCACCTCCGCTGTCGGCACGAGGTAGTAGTCCAGCCCCTCAAGCTTGAACATGTCCTCGGCGAACTTTGGGAGCTGTCCCGTGCCGACCATGCTGCTCTCGTTCACGATGTAAGGTGCGAGCATCTCGGTGTAGCCGTGCTTTTCCGCGTGCAGATCCATCATGAAATTGATGCAGGCGCGTTCAAGTCGCGCGCCAAGTCCCTTATAGAACGTAAAGCGCGCGCCCGTGACCTTTGCCGCGCGCTCCGCGTCGAGAATGCCAAGTTGTTCGCCGATGTCCCAATGCGCCTTGGGCTCAAAATCAAAGACGCGCGGCGTCCCCGTGCGGCGCACCTCGGGATTCTCCGTCTCGTCTCTGCCGACGGGCACATCCGCCTTGGGCATGTTCGGAATTTGAAGGAGCAGGTCGCGCAGTTTCAGCTCGACATCGCGCAGATCCTCATCGAGCGCCGCGATCTCATCGCCGAGCGTCCGCATCTCCGCGACGACGTCCTCCGCCGCCTCGCCCGCTTTCTTGCGGACGCCGATCTCCTTCGACACGGCGTTGCGGCGCGCCTTCTTTTCCTCCACGTCCTGCAAAATGCGGCGGCGCTCCTCGTCAAGCGCGGTAAAAGGGCTGAGGTCGAGACCGTTGCAGCGGTTCTTCAGCATCTCGCGCACGGCGTCTAGGTTCTCTCGGACAAACTTCATATCCAGCATCAATATCACTCCATCGCAGTGTAGAATTTCATCTGTTATCATAGTACAAAGGGCGTATTTTGTAAAGAAACACCTAGACACGCACCTCAAAACGCGGACGCTCCGCGCCGTCCTCCTCCCGCTCTGCGGGGCGGTGTGCGGACGGTGGAGCATCCGTTTTCGGTATCTGCTCTGTCGGAGTGCGCGATACTGGCGGTACTGCCGGCGTCGGTGCAGACGGCGCATGCTCTACGGGCGGGGGGGACGTCCGTGCCCCCTCACGGCGCGCACTGCGCGGCGGCATCTGCGCTCCTACATCCGACGAGGGGGCGCGCCGCTCCTTACGGGCGAGGCGTTCGAGTGCCTCGCCCGCCGTCAGCCCCGTGTACTCCGTCAAAAGCTCTCCGCGCGTATCGCGTGCGCGGCGTGTCCGCGCCGCCGCCGAAAGCAGTGCCGAATGTTCCTCCGCTGTGCCGTCCGTATCTGCGGGGCGCAATGCATCCCTCTCGCGCTCCTGAGCCAAGATACGCTCCGCGAGATGCGGCACCTCTTCCGCCGGCTCCGTGCTCTCTTTCCTGCGGAAGAACCTGCGAAAAAGAACGACCCCTCCAACGATGCCGACGACAAGCAGTCCTGCCCATGCAAAAGCGCTCGGCGCGGTATAGGACTGCGGCGGCTCCGGTGCGGCGGTCTGCGCATTCGCGTCGGTGCCGATGCCGAGCTGCTTCTTGAGGATCACGTTCTCCTCTGCGGCGCTGAGTCCGTTTGCCGCATCCGCACCCGTCTGTCCCTCGACCTGCGTTCCGCGATCGACGCGTGCACTCGCCGTGTTCACGCGGTCGCCGTTTGCAGCATCGCTGCGCGCGCCTGCATTGGATCGCTCACTCTGTCCCGTTTTCGTGCGATCCTGCGGCGCCCCCGTTGTTGTCTTGGAGAGCGCGCCGTTTCCCTGCGCGACGGAGTCCCGCGCCTGCTGCTCCGCCTGCGCGTCGCCCGTCGTATGCACGCTGTTATTCTGCGCGTCCCGCGCTGCGTCGCCGAGCGTGATCTTCGGCGGCGTGGGAGGCGTCGGCGGCGTCGGCGGTGTAATCGCCATAGCAGCACTCCTTTCTCATCCAGTCTATGCCCTTACTATAGCAGAAAATATCGTTCGGCGAAATAGCAAAAGCGTCCCGCCGATACGGGACGCTTTCTTCATTTGCAAAAGAAAAATCTCACGCCTTGTACGCCCGAACATTGAGGCGATCCGCCTTCAAATCCTCGTCAATCTCCACACGTGCAAAGCCCGCACCCATGAGCAGCGGTTCGAGTTCCTCACCCGTATAGACAGACATATTATCAACGAGTTTCTGCCACTTTTCATGTGCACCCGTCTTGCCGCTCGTCTCGTTCGTTATCATGAATACGCCGCCGGATTTCAGTACGCGGTGCATCTCCGTAAAGCAATGGGCAATCTCTTGCCAAAAGTAGATTGTTTCAAACGCAGTCACAACATCGAACTGCCCATCACCAAATGGCAGTTCCAATACATTCCCCTGCATGACCGTGCACCGTCCCACCTCGATTGCCGCACGGTTCACCTCACGTGCCTTCTCGACGGAAACCGTCGAATAGTCCAGCCCCGTCACATCCCCTGTGGGGAGCATCTGCAAAATTTCGCGAGGTTCGCCCCGCCGCCGCATCCGCAGTCGAGAACGTGCTCGTCCCCGCGCAGGTCCAGATGCGAGAGCCCCCATGCTGCAATCCCAACATGCCCGCGATTCATCATCGCAACAACGACCCTGCCCATCGTCCCCTGTGGTTTCTCAAAATTACCAAAAAATCGCCGAAGCAAGCCCATGCTGCTCCTCCTTTCTGCAAATGCCACAGCACCAATACAAAAGTGCCCCGTGCAAAAATGCACGAGGCACTGGATTTTACAACAAAGCCGCACGAAGCTCCTCACCGCCCTGCGCCGAGAGATAGGCGGGAGCGATGTCGAGGACGGTCTTGCAGCCCGTCTGCCCCTCAGACGCAAGGCGGTGTGCCGCACGTGCATACGCCGCGAGAACACACGCCGTGAACTCGGGGTTCGAGTCGAGCTTCAGGTTGAACTCGATGACGTGCCTATGCTCGCCATCCTTGCCCGTCGCGCCCGAGCGAACGACAAAACCCGCATGGGGCAGCCCCGCATGGTCACGCTGCAGCTCCTCCTCGCTGATGAAGTGCACCGTCGTATCGTAGTCCGCGAAGTAGTTCGGCATCGTCACGATCGCCTTCTCCACGGCAGCCGCATCCGCGCCCTCCTCAAGCACAACATAGCACTCACGCGTATGCTTCTCGCGTGTGGTGAGCTGAGGATTCGCACCGCTGCGCACGGCATCGAGCGCGGCAGGCACGGGGACGGTATACTGCTTGGCATCGCGCACACCTGGGATGCGTCGGATCGCATCCGAGTGCCCCTGACTCACGCCGCGCCCCCAGAACGTGTAGTCTGCACCGTTCGTGAGCACCGCATCGCCATAGACGCGTGCGAGCGAGAACAGTCCGGGATCCCAACCGACCGAGATCACGCCTACCGTCCCCGCCGCCTTTGCCGCCGCATCCACCGCCGCAAAATGCGCGGGGATCTTCGCGTGCGTGTCGAAACTGTCCACCACATTGAACAGCTTTGCAAAGGCCGGTGTCTGCTCCGGAAGATCGGTCGCCGAACCGCCGCAGAGAATCAGCACATCCACCTTATCCTTCCACTCTGCCGCCGCGCTTGCGGAGACGACGGGCACGCCTGAGCGCACCTTGACCGACGCGGGATCGCGCCGCGTAAAGACGACGACGAGCTCCAGATCCGCATTTGCCTCCACAGCGTACTCGACGCCGCGTCCGAGATTCCCATAGCCCAAAATTCCAATTCGTGTCATAAATGCTCCTCCCACCGTTTCCCCTAAAACGGCGTAAAACCTTTGAGGAAACAACGCTCCTCAGTAATGCGGGTGTGCCTTCACATAGTCCACCGGACGCGACCAATCCACCTGAACCCCCGTCTCGTTCCAGAGACGGGTCAGGGCAAGCTCAAAGCTCTCCCGGTCGGCGAGCGGCGTGACCGTTTCTTTCGTAAAGTCCATCAGCGTCTCATGCGGCATCTCGACCTCATGCGGAGCGGCAAGAAAAGCCTCCACTGCCGTGCGCCCCTTCTCGTCCGCAAGATTGACACTTGCCGACCGTGCCGCACCGTCGTAGTCAATCCAGCCGAGTACCTCGCCATAACTGATGGCAACGCTGTATGTATCACTCACTCGTATCACCTCTTATTACGGATATATGCCCTCTTTGCGGGCGTCCCTTATTATAAAACGATTCCATGACGGGCGCAACCGTCCACGGCAAATTATTCTGTATACAGAGTTCACTTTTTCTCCCCTCGCCCGTTGCATAAGAATTTGGCATGCAGTAAAATATAAAAAAAGAAATTACCTATACCAAGTCCAAATCATGGAAAAGGAGCTGGAACTTTTTATGGAATTTACAAGCACCATCGCCCCCGGCATGACACACGAGGTACAGGACAGCGTCACGGAGGAGAAGACTGCGCGCGTCGTCGGCAGCGGATCACTCAACGTCTACGCGACCCCCTGCATGGCGGCGCTCATGGAACGCGCCGCAGCCGAGCTATGCCAGCGCGAATGCCCCGTCGGATGGACGACCGTCGGCACTGCGCTCTCTATCAGCCACCGTGCCGCAACGCCCGTCGGACTGTCCGTCCGCGCCGTCGCCGAGGTCACGGCAGTCGACGAGCGCAAGATCAACCTCAAGGTCACGGCATACGATGCCCGCGAGGAGATCGGTTCCGGCACGCATGAGCGTTTTGCCGTCGCATCGGAAAAATTCTTCGCCAAAGCCGAGAGCAAGCGCTAATCCTCTCCCATATAAATAATATCCACCCGCACAACAGGTAGTTTTTCATTTTGGGGCATCTCCCTAATATCACCGGCAGCATATAACTTGCAACATACAAAAGACGCCCCTCCGAATTTTCGGAGGGGCGTCTTTTTGTATTACGTAAAACTTTCTATGCACAAAATATGCACAAATCGTTTTGTCAAAATGCTAAAACCGTTTATTTACCGGAACGCACGGGGCATCCTTACATCATGCCGCCCATTCCGCCCATGCCCGGCGCGCCGCCCGGCATCGGAGCCTCCGGCTCCGGCTTGTCGGTGACGAGGGTCTCGGTCGTGAGCACCATCGCGGCGATGGATGCCGCGTTCTGGAGCGCGGAGCGCGTGACCTTTGCGGGATCGACGATGCCCGCGCCGATCATGTCGACGTAGGTGTTCTCGAGTGCGTTGAAGCCGACGCCGTCGCCCGCCTTCTTTACGCTATCCACAACGACGGAGCCTTCAAGCCCTGCGTTCTCGGCGATCTGGCGCACCGGAGCCTCAATGGCGCGGCGCACGATGTCGATGCCGACCTTGACGTCGCCGTCGGCGTCGAGCTTGTCGAGCGCCGGCAGGATGTCGATGAAGGTCGTGCCGCCGCCGGCAACGATGCCCTCTTCGACCGCGGCACGCGTTGCGTTGAGCGCGTCCTCGACGCGGTACTTTTTGTCCTTCATCTCGACTTCGGTAGCTGCGCCGATCTCAACGACCGCAACGCCGCCCGCGAGTTTTGCGAGACGCTCCTGCAGCTTCTCGCGATCGAAATCGGAGGTCGTCTCCGCGATCTGCTTCTTGAGCTGATCGACGCGCGAAGCGATCTGATTCTTGTCGCCTGCGCCGTCAACGATGGTCGTCTCCTCTTTCGTGGAGCGCACCTGACGCGCACGTCCAAGATCCGCGAGCGTAACGCTGTCGAGCTTACGCCCGAGTTCTTCGCTGATGACCGTGCCGCCCGTGAGGATCGCGATGTCCTCAAGCATTGCCTTGCGGCGGTCGCCGAAGCCCGGCGCCTTCACCGCGAGCGCCTTGAACGTGCCGCGGAGCTTGTTGACGACGATGGTCGCGAGCGCTTCGCCGTCGAGATCCTCGGAGATGATGACGATCTGCTTGCCCTGCTTGACCACCTGCTCAAGCACGGGCAGGATGTCCGCGACGGACGAGATCTTGCGATCCGTGATGAGCACATACGGGTCGTCCATAATGGCTTCCATCTTCTCCGTATCCGTGACCATGTACGGGGAGATGTAGCCGCGGTCAAACTGCATTCCTTCGACGACGGAGAGGTTCGTGTCCATGGACTTGGACTCCTCGACCGTGATAACGCCGTCCTTGCCGACCTTCTCCATCGCCTCTGCGATGAGGTCGCCGACTTCGCTGTCGCCGGAGGAGATCGCCGCAACCTGCGCGATCTTTGCCTTGGTCTCGACCTTCTGTGCCTTGCTCTTGATCTCCTCGACGAGGGTCTTGACTGCGCACTCAATCCCCTTCTTGACGATCATCGGGTTTGCGCCCGCAACGACGTTGCGCATTCCTTCCTGAATCATCGCCTGTGCGAGGAGCGTCGCAGTCGTCGTACCGTCGCCTGCGATGTCGTTCGTCTTCGTTGCAACTTCCTTCACGAGCTGTGCGCCCATGTTTTCGAACGGATCCTCGAGCTCAATGTCGCGCGCAATCGTTACGCCGTCGTTCGTGATGGTCGGTGCGCCGTACTTCTTATCGAGAACGACGTTGCGGCCTTTGGGACCGAGCGTTACCTTGACTGCGTTTGCCAGTGCGTCAACACCGCGGCCAAGTGCGCGGCGCGCCTCTTCGTCGAACAAAATCTGTTTTGCCATTATGATTGCCTCCTAAAAGCTGCGTGATTTTACAGAATCGCCAAAATGTCGCTCTCGCGGACGATGAGATAATCCTTATCGTCGACCTTGATCTCGGAGCCCGAGTATTTCGAGAATACGACGCCGTCGCCCACCTTTACCTCAGGTGTGGCGCGCTGTCCGTTATCCAGCAGCTTGCCCGTGCCAACGGCAACGACTTTGCCCTTCTGCGGCTTTTCCTTTGCCGTGTCGGGGAGCACAATGCCGCTCGCCGTCGTGACATCGCTCTCCGCAACCTCAATGACAACACGTTCGCCCAATGGCTTAATCATGGTATCTGCCTCCTAGTTTCATAACAATGATATTCTACGCTGTTAGCACTCTCATGTACTGAGTGCTAACTCACGATTCATATAGTAATCCATTTAAGTCAAAAAGTCAATAGTCTTTTTATAAAAAAGTCAAACTGCTTTTTGAGGCGGCAAAATCAGCCCTCTTTGAATGCTGCAACAAGGTTCTTGAGGCGCGCCGTACCTTCTTTGAAGGTTTGAATCTTTGCCAAAATATCCTCATACTGCTCCGCCATACCGACGACTTTCTCCGCGATCTTCGTATTGCCGACGGCTCCCTCATGGGTTGCATTGCGGATCTCGTCCATCGCCTGGTTCATTTCATTGACAGCGGAGAGCAGTTGCTGCGAATTTGTCGTCGTATCCTCTGCGCTCTTGCGGAAATACGCCGTATCCTTCTCATAGGAGAGCGTGGTTTCATCCATCCGCCCATAGTCGGCATGGACGTCCTCGTCGATGAATTGCAGCAGGCTGTATGCTCCGTCTGAGAGCGCTTGTACGGATGCCGTGACCTGCCCCGTGAGACCTCTGATCTTCTCGGTGGTCTCGCGCGACTGCTCGGCGAGTTTTCCGACCTCGCCCGCAACGACGGCAAAGCCGCGCCCCTGTTCTCCGGCGCGTGCTGCTTCGATGCTCGCGTTGAGCGCGAGCAGGTTGGTCTGCTCCGCAATTTCAGCAATGTCTCGTGTGAGCTGTCCAATCTGGTCGACAACCTTTGCGGATTCGATCGCTTCCTCGACAGAGGCCTTCGTCGCCCCGTAGATGCGATCGGCGCTTGCCCGCGATTGCTCCATCGCCGTCTTGAGCTGTGCGACGCGTCCCACAATCTCGCGCGCATACTCCTCGCTGCGCGCGGCGGCATCCGCCGCCCCCTTAATGCCGTCACTGAGATCGCTGCTGAGATGCTGAACGTTGGAGGTGGACGCCGCCGTCTCCTCCATGCCCGCCGACATCTCCTGCGTTACGGCTGACATGTCCTGTGTGTCGCCGCTGAGACTATTCAGCATCTGCTCAAGCTCGCCGACCATGGCGTCCGTCGTCTCAGCTTCCTCATGCACCTGCTTCATAAAGCCCTGCATTTTGCCGAGTGCCTGCACCACGACGCCGATCTCATCGCGGCGCGCCGAGAGTTCCGCCGGGATCTCGCGGCTCAGATCGCCCGCCGCCACGGCGTTGAGGTGTCCGATCGATGCGGCAAGCGGTCCCGAGATATTATCCGCGATGAGACGCGAAACGAACAGCCCGAATCCGAGCGCGATCAGCAGGATCACCGCAAAGGTGTAGACCGTCTCGTCATAGCGGACATTGTTCGCCTCAAAGACCTGTTTTCCCTGAAACACGTTATCCGGAGTGAGCACATCCATATTGCTCGAAATCACCGTGAGCGACGCAAGATTATTAAAGGCCGCAATGCGATCTTCCGGTGCAGTTCCCATATTGTTGATGCCGCCGACCTTATCCGCGGCGACAGTGAGGTTTTTTTCCAGCTCAGCAATGGTCGCCTGCGCGCGCTCGCTCGTGTCAATCTTTTTGAGTTCCTCCATATCGTGCCGGATTCCGTCAAGATTGCCGAGCACATCGTCCACAAGCACCTTGCGGCTGTCCACGGGCATATCCGTCTGCAACAGATACGGCGTGTTCACACTGATTTTGCGCAGCCGATTGTTCGCATCGTTGAGGTACTGCGTCGTCATGAGGTTGTGGTTATACATATCGTCGAGCGACTCTTTCGCACGGTAGTTCGAGTAGATTCCAACTGACGCAACAATGAGAAGAACGACGAGCAGCGTCACGGAGAGGATAAAAATCTTCGTCCGCACGCTGTAATCTTTGAGTGCATCCGCACCAATCATTGGAATATTCATGCCGCCGCCCTCCTCAGTTGCCAACCTGTCCGATATTTTCCTGCGTGATGGATGTAAAAGGAATCGATGTGTCGCTTGACGGCGGATTTCCCTTGATGAATCCCTCCGCGAGCGTCAGCGCGGCTTCGCCCTGTCCCTTTGCATCCTGCTTGACGGTCTGCACCATCTCCCCGGCCGTCACGGCGGCAAGCCCTGCCGGTGTCGCATCAACCCCTGAGATCAGGCAGCCCTCGAGGCGGTTTGCCCCCTTGAGTGCCTGCACTGCGCCGAGCGCCATCTCATCGTTGCCCGCAACGACACCGTTGATCTCCGGAAACATGCTCATCCAAAGAGTCATTGTCTTGAGCGCCTCTGCTTTGCTCCATCCGGCATCGACAAAAGAGAGCAGCTGTATGTCCGGGCGCTTGTCAAGGCAGGCTTCTTTGAACCCTTCCCAACGTCCCACGGCACTGCTCTGCGTACCGTCGCCCTGCAAATAGACGATCTTTGCGCCCTCCGGCAGATGCGTCGCCATGTATTCGCCCTGCATACGACCGGCTTCCTTATCGTCGGAAAACGCGCGCAGCACCTTTCCACCCGCAACGCTGCGGTTGACGATGATCACAGGGATGCCCGCATCGTTTGCCTTTTCGATGCTTTTGACAATGCTCGTCCCGTCCGCCGCGAGCAGAACGATCGCGCCTGCACCGCTGCTGATGGCATCGTTCATCTGGTCGATCTGCATATTGCCGCTGCCCTTGGCGTCCAAATACGTGACCTCGATGCCGTCCGCCTTTGCCTTTTGATCAAATGCCGCTCTGATCTGCGAACAGAACCCGTCCGCATCGTCAAAATTTGCATAGACGACGCGGTTCGAACTCGCCCCCGGCATTCCACAGCCCGCAAGTCCCAAGCAAGCGGCAGGAAGAAGAAACATTGCCCATTTTCTCAGATTCATACCGATCCCTCCATTTTTCTGCATGTGTTTCCTTTTACATATGTTTCACGGGTACGGGACCGCGCGAGAGTGCGATTGCTCCCGTCCGCGCGATCTCGATGATGCCGTAGTCCGACAGCAGCTCAGAGAGCGCGTCGATTTTCTTCGTGTCGCCCGTCAGCTCCACAACGACATTCTCCACCCCGACATCCACAATGCGTGCGCGGAAGATGTTCACGACGTCAATGATCTGCGCGCGCGACTCCTTCGTCGCACGCACCTTAATGAGCACAAGTTCACGCGTGATGGAGTCAAACTGCGTAAGATTGACAATTTTCACAACATCGATGAGCTTTGAAAGCTGTGTCACTACTTGGTTCAGCTCATTCTCCGAGGCAACCGAGACAACGATGTTGATGCGCGTGACCGCCTTTTCCTCCGTGTAGCCGGCAGAGATACTCTCGATGTTGAACGCGCGGCGACTGATGAGACTGGCGATGTGTGTGAGAACACCCGGCTTGTTGTCGACCAGCACCGCGAGTAAATATTTGTCCATATTACCTGCCTCCCAGCACCATCTGATCGAGCCGCTTGCCGCCCGGCACCATCGGCACAACGTCCGCCTCCTCGGGGACAATGACGTCGATGAGCCGCGCCCCATCCTCCGCGAGGAGACGCGGCAGCTCCTCCGTGAGCTGCTCCTTCGTCTCGATGCGCGCCCCCGCAACGCCCATCGCTGCGGCGAGCTTTACATAATCCGTTTTTCCTTTGAGCTCCGACGCGGAATAATGACGGCTGTAGAAAAGCCGCTGCCACTGTCCTACCATGCCGAGGATGGAATTGTGCACGATGACGACCTTGATGTCGATGTCGTTGTCCGCAATCGTCGCGAACTCTTGACAATTCATCATGATGCTGCCGTCGCCCGTGATGAGCACGACCTTTTTCTCCGGGCAGGCGAGTTTCGCACCGAG
This sequence comes from Selenomonas sp. oral taxon 137 str. F0430, assembly GCF_000183625.1. Classification (NCBI taxonomy): domain Bacteria; kingdom Bacillati; phylum Bacillota; class Negativicutes; order Selenomonadales; family Selenomonadaceae; genus Selenomonas; species Selenomonas sp. oral taxon 137. The sequence continues at coordinate 114,429 of NZ_AENV01000014.1, read as the reverse complement.
TGCTGCCGGCAGACCGTACCCCATCGTGCCGAGCCCGCCCGACGTGAGGAACGTCCGCGGCGCATGTGCATGGAAGAACTGCGCCGCCCACATCTGATGCTGTCCCACATCCGTGACGCAGATCGTATCCTCATCCATCAGTGCGCGCACCCGGCTGACGAGTGCCTCGGGGCGAATCGCCTCCGCCTCCTTCCACGTCAAGGGATGCGCACGCTCCATCGACAGCACCTCGCCGAGCCACGGGCGGAATCGCGTCGTTAAGTCTCCCTCCAGGGCGCGCACCGCCGCGACGAACGCGGGCAATGTCCCCCGCAGATCGCCGAGCACGGGGAGATCGGCGCGCACATTTTTGTTCAGCTCCGCAGGATCGATGTCAAAATGCACGATGCGTGCCTTTGGCGCAAACGCCGCCGTGTTCCCCGTCACGCGGTCGCTGAACCGCGTGCCGACCGCGAGGAGGAGGTCGCACTCCTGTATTGCCATGTTCGACGCGTAGGAGCCGTGCATCCCCGCCATCCCGGTGAATCCCTCGGTCTCTGCGGCGATGCCGCCGATGCCCATGAGCGTCGCGACCGACGGCATCCCCGTCAGTCTGAGGAGTTCACGAATCTCCTCCGCAGTATCCGAGAGCACAACACCGCCGCCGACGAAGAGCAGCGGCTGCTCCGCCGCGGCAAGAGCCTCCGCTGCCGCCCGCACCGCTGCGGGATCAAAGGAGGCCTCGCCCGTATAGCCGTGCAGCTTTACAGCACTCGGATAGCGATAGTCGATCTGCGCATCGAACACATCCTTTGCCACGTCGATGACAACGACGCCCGGGCGCCCCGTCCGCGCGATATAAAACGCCTCTTTGACGATGCGCGGCAGATCTGCCGCATCCTTCACAAGATAATTATGCTTCGTAATCGGCGTCGTAATACCCACGATGTCCGCCTCTTGAAACGAATCTTTGCCGATATAGGGATTTGCCACCTGCCCCGTAATGCAGACCATCGGCACGGAGTCCATATGCGCCGTCGCAATCCCCGTCACGAGATTCGTCGCTCCGGGTCCCGACGTCGCGAATACGACGCCGACCTTCCCCGACGCGCGAGCGTAGCCGTCCGCCGCATGTGCCGCGCCCTGCTCATGACGCGTCAGCACATGCCGGAAGCCCATTTTATAAACTTCGTCGTACAGTGTCAGCACCGCGCCGCCCGGATATCCAAAGACGACCTCGACGCCCTCCTGTTTCAAACTCTCTAAAAGCGCACGTGCGCCGTTCATCATCAAATCGGATTCCCTCCTAAAATATAGCCATCCCCATTATAATACTCTTCTATTATAGGGGTTTCTCCTTTTTTTTACAAGCATCTCCGACATCTTGAATAATTTTCCGGACATCTTTAATGATATGTGTGAAAGCAGCTGCATGGACTCCATAACAACAAACGGATCCGATATACAATACATATCGAATCCGTTTCAATACAATTTTGTGAATACGCACGCGTAAATTTGGAAGCATCCACACTTTTGTCCCGAACAAAGCAAGACTGCCGGCATGATCCACAAGGCGAATATAGCTTTGCTTTCGTTCTCTCACAGCGCAATCGGTGATCACGACTCAACTCATGATCTATGATCCCTTGATTTCCGATCCACTACACTGTAGAGCATCGTAACGAACCCTTCCTCACCGAGATACCGCGGATCAAACGAGACGCACCCTATCGTCTCCCGGATACGAGTGATTGCCGCATTGACGCTCTTCTTATTTGAACCAAATACGCGGTACAGTTCTTCTATATGCGTCAGGTCGATGCTGTTGATGTCGGCAAAAAGGAAAATAACCGCCGTCAAGACTTCCGGTTTTTCCGCATGCCTCCCGACAATATGCGCATAGTCACGGAACAGATTCCCCATCAGCTCCTGTGCATAACGACTGAACCCAAGTTTTTCCGACACGGCACGAAGCACGGTGAGCTCCTCGCTCCAACGATCCCGTTCAGCAGCAGGACGGTCGATCTGTGGTGGCAATGCACGCTGCGGAAGCACATCGAGCTGTGCCCTTGAAGAGAGTACGTGGATGGTATGCCGCACGAGTGCAGCCTCTCGCAGGAGAAATTCATCTATATCGGCAGACTTTTTCTGCATACAAAAGAGCTCAAATTCGCGTTGAATCGTCTCGCTGATACGCCGCTGAAGCCGCTTGCTCGCAGGAATCGACGTGATGTAGTTGAGCATCATCACCCCCTCGTCACAAATATGCCCGAACAAAATCGTTCGACTGAGCGCCCCCGGGATCCCCGGATGCGGCAGGATGATCTCCTCATTGCGAAGCATGTCACGGCAGACAATGTATTCATCGTACTCTTCCGTTACGGCAAGTACTGCAAATCGCGCGGCAAGAAGATCCTGTATAATCTCACGCTCGTCGTAATCGAGCTTATCCCATTCCTGCTCACTGTAATGCTCAATAGGCGTCTCATCGGTAGCGATCAAATGGTAGTCGAAGAAGAAAAAATCCCAAAACCGCAGCCAGAAAGTTTCCTTTTCCTCCTCGGAAGCGTGTTCATAAGCGCTCATATCGTAGAGATCGCCCGTATAGATCATGGCGGCGCGTCCGATATCAAGCTGATACGGAGGACGCCTAAAATACTCGCCGATCTTGTGCAGGAGGTCATTGAGCTGGAGATTCAGCTCGTCCATCTCCATACGCTCATCCTCTTCGATATCATCGAGCGTCAGCCCTTCGATCTCCTCCCATTCGACACGCGGCGGCAGGCGAAATCGCCCTGTGATATAGAACTCCTCAAGATCCGCATCCGGCTCCGCCATATCGATCTCATAGTCCCCGTTTTCCTCAAGGTAAGTGAGGAATGCACGCATACGCGCAAAATAATCCTCCACATGGCACTTTAAGGGACGCCGGTCAATATGTTTTTCAGCATAGCGAAAAAAAAGCGCAAGATAGTCAATGCGGATAAACAGACGCGCAAGTTCGTCGCTGCGCCGTGCAATGCATATCAGGAAATCCTCGATGCAGTACCAGTCAATGCACAGCTCTTCGCTGCTCCTCCCTTTCCACGCCGACGCACGCAAATAGCGCTCGACCAGCGGTCTCGGCACAAAGATGTTCACACGCCCATGTTCGCCGTAGAAACGCTTGACCAAAGCGTAGACATTTTCCATGCAGCCCTCCCGCGTCACGCGTTTCCCCAAATACACAAATCCAAATAGAATACGGTTTATCCTAACAAATGTGTGAACACTTGTCAATCATACTCACACAATGGAAACAGATTTGTCGCTCTTGCTTTTTTCTAAAAAAATCTGTAAAATGACAAAATGGGGAGAAAAGCGCGCATGCGCAGAAGATAAACGAAAGCATAGGTGATTCCGAATGAGCATATTCTCACGCTTCCTCCCGAAGCGCAAACCGCCCGAAATTAAGAACAACATCCCGAAGGAAAAGGAAAACATCCGCAAAACCTTCGGCATTTACTGCGGCAAGCATCACGAGAAGAACGGCAGCAAGCTCTGCCCGCGCTGCACGGCGCTGCTCGCGACCATCTTTACGAAGATCGACCGCTGCCCCTACGGCATTACAAAGCCGATCTGCGACCGCTGCGACCGCCCATGTTTCGGCGCGAAGGCGACGCAGGAATTCCTGACCATCATGCAGGGCACGCAGCGCGGAATGCTCCTGCGCCATCCCATCATGACCATCAAGCACAAGCTCGCGGGCATGGGCGTCGACTATGCCAAGCATCAGCAGCAGAAAAAACTTGACGACAAGGTAAAGGCACGCGAAAAGGCAGCAAAAGAACGCGTCAAAGAGCGCAAGAAAAAATAAGACGAAAAATAATATGCGCAAAAAACCTCCCGTGCGGTACGTCCGCATCGGGAGGTTTTTATATGCACTTTACGCCAGCGTCTTAATGTATGCCTTGAGCTCGTCCGCGGCTTTCGTCACTTGTGAGAGATTTGCCGTAATCTCCTGCGTGGATGCCGCCTGCTCTTCGCTGATGGAGCCGGTCGTCTCGATGGATTTCGAAATGTCCTCAACGGCACGGTTCATCTCGTTCAGCGTAACCTGGATACGCTCGGTCGCTTCGCGCGACTGCTCCGCGAGCTTGCGCACCTCTTCGGCGACGACGGCGAACCCGCGTCCCTGCTCGCCCGCACGCGCTGCCTCAATCGCGGCATTCAGGCCGAGGAGGTTCGTTTGTCCGGCGATGTTCGTGATGAAATCAATGACCTTGATCGTATCGGCATTGCGCTCCTGCAGGAACTTTGCCTGCTTCACCGACTCCTGCCCTGCCGTCGCGAGCTCCGTCGCGCTCTTTGCAACCTGCTCGATCGCCTCATAGACGGTCTGTGTCGACGTCGCAATCTGTTCGATCGCCGTCAGCAGCCGCTCATGGTCAATCTTCGTCTCTTCTGCCATATTTTACTTCCTCCCTGATCACCCGGTATGAATGATTCCCTGCGGTATAGCTTGCTATGGTTTTAATTCAACGCAAAGTGAAAAAAACCTTCCTGCCTGCGAAATTTTCTCCGCCTATTTTTCCGGCATTAAGATAATGTTGACGGGCAGATTTGACGCGCCCGGCGGCGAGTATTCGAACTGCACGGGGCGGTCGCTCTCGTACGAACCGAGATCGGCAAGCTCCGTGTGCTGCGTCAGAAAGAGCAGCCCCTCCTCGCGGGCGCGCGCCACATTCTCCGGCTCGGGAACGGTTTGATCGCCAAAATACGCACGGTGCGCGGGCGTCTCGATGAGGCGCATCCGCCTGCCGCTCTGTGCGCGCATCGCGCCCGCGTAAACACCGCCGAGCGGGCTGAGGAAATACCGCGTACGTTCCCTGCCCATCGTCGGGATATTGATTTGATAGAGCAGACCATAGTTGCCGTAGTTCACGACAGGCGCGCCGTCCGTCGCGTCGACCCCGGCAAGGTACGTATCGTGCAGATTGTCCCCGATGGGGAAATACACTGCGCCGTCACGTCCGGGGTGATAGATCCGCTGCGAGGTGACGATGCGGTTCATTCCTTGGAACGTTCCGCGCAGCGCCACCTCGTCACGCGGCAGCACACGCGCCGTGCGCAGGAAGGCAAAGGGATCAATGTCCGCGCCGTACATGATCACAGAGACGCGCACGGGCGCACTCGCATCAAAATCATATACCCCGTAAACCAATTCTCCGGGGTTCAAAATCGTCTCATCCATCGCGGGTACGAGGAGACGCGGGCGTTCCTTCGTCACATGGATACGCTCGCTCATCTCGTGCGTATCAAAATAGCCGATCTGTGTCGCCTTGCCCACGCGCAGATAGTCGATGCTCGGCGCACTCGCTGCACCGCGTGTCACCGAAACGACAGCGAGATCCGCCTCCGTCTCGAGCACGACCGCCACTTTCTTCGGCGTTGCAGTATCGTTCAGATGATAGTAAAGAACGCGCGCCGCTCCCGTCACCGTATCACGGTAGAGAATCCCCGTCTCTTTGACATACTCGGGACTGTCCGAAAAGAGCAGCGTCCCGCCCGTATCGTGCGACTCCACTTCCCACCGGTGCATCATGCGCGACGCCTGCTGCGAAATCCGCTGCGCAGGGATCCCGTTATCGCCGAGGATTGCGGCAACACGGCTGCGAATGCCCCCTTCCGCCGCGCCGCGCTCCCGCACAACCGTTGTCCCTCCGGTTGGATGCGCCTGTGCGCTTCGCGCCGCCGGGAAGAGCAGCGCGGCACAAAGCGCCGAGATCCCTAAGATTCCCTTCCACACAATTCCCTTATTCATACTCTCTTGATTTCCTTCCTCCAATGATTCCCTTTTATGATCTCCTCAGCAAATAGATCGCGTCCTGCACATTCTGCCGAACGCCCTCCGGCAGCTCTGCCATGCGCGTCTCCAATCGTGCCGCCAGCTCCCCCTTAAAGAGCCGCAGGCGGAACTCCCACAATCCAAAGTGCGGCGGTGGAATATTGATGCGGCGCAGGCGGTACGGATCCGTCTCCGTCGTATTGAGTCCCGCCTCGCCCGTGACCGCCGTCAGATAGTTTTCCTCGGCGAGCATATCGACGATCACATCGTCATACGATCCGTTCGGATAGGAAAAGCTATAGATTGTCTTCATGCCGTTCCACTCGAGCAGGAGCTTTGAGAGGCGTATCTCATCGAGTTGCTGCTCGCGCGTCAGCGTCGTCAGCGGGATATGGTTCGCCGTGTGGCTGCCGATCTCCATGCCGTGCGACTCGAGTGCGCGCAGATTGTCCCACGTCATATAGCCGGGCTGCCCGATGTCGTTCGTCACGATGTAGAACACGCCCTTCATACCGCGCTCATCGAGCATCGGCAGGATCACGCGATGATTGTCCTCGTAGCCGTCATCAAAGGAGAGGATGACGGGCTTTTCAGGCAGTACCTGCTTGCCCTTGCGCGCGCGCGCATAGTCCTGCGGGGTGATTGTCGTATATCCCTCGCGGCGGAGATAGTCGAGCTGTGCGGCAAACTCCGCGGGCGGCACGACGTACGGCTCCGCGCCGGGGCGCACCTCCTCGGTCACCATATGGTACTCGAGGATGGGAAATCCTGCGGGCGGCGGCGCTGTGATGAGCCACGCAAAGAGTCCGAGCAGCGCCCACAGCGGCAGCATCAGCAGCCGCCGAATTATCTTTCCCAAATTTTATACCTCCTCTGCCATCGCGCGCAGTTTGCGCAGGCGATGGTTCATCCCCGGTTTACTGATGTGGCAGAGCGCCGCCAGCTCCGCCATGCTGATCTCCGGATGCGCGCGTCGCATCTCGGCGGTCTCGCGCAGCTCCTCGGGCAGTGTTTCGATGCGCCCCGCCGCCGCAAGACGCTCAATCGCCGCGCGCTGTTCGGCAGCGGCGTCCACGGCACGTCGGACATTCGCCATCTCGACGTTGACGAGGCGATTGACCTGCGCGCGCACCTCTTTCACGTTGCGCGCGACCTCGATCTCCTCCGCCGCCTCCTCCGCTCCGATGAGCGAGAGGAAGTCCATCACGGCGTCACCCTCTTTGAGATAGACAACGTAAAGTCCGCGCCGATCCGTCATTCTAACAGGAAAGCCCATGCGGCGCAGCAGCGTATGAAGCGCACGTCCCATCGTCTCGCCCCGCGCCTTGAGTTCAAGATTGCAGCTCGCCTCGGGGCGGTTCACGCTCCCGCCGCCGAGAAACGCACCGCGGAGATAGGCGGCGCGGCAGCATTTTTTCCGCAGGAGCGCCATGTCCGTCCCCGCGCGCAATTCTCCCTCCTCGAGGAAGCCGAGCTGCGTGAGCAGCGGCGTCACGGATGCGCCTGCGGCGATGTTGACGATATAGGTGCGGCGGCGGAGCTGCGGCGTGCGTTCCTGTGCCACCGTGGTCTCAATTTCAGTATCTATATTGTGCAGGAGACGGATCACGCGGCGCGCCACGGCGGCACTTGCCGCTTCGAACCGCAGCCCGCGCCCCTGTCCCTCCTCCGTCCGGGCGGTCGCGCCCATGCGCAGGAGCGCGGCAAGTTCCGCCGTCCGGCAGCAGGTGCGCTCCTCATCCGTGCGCGCGAGTGCATTTTTGACATCCGATGCGAACGACGGCATATCACTGCACCCGGAAGTCGTAGATCATGCGCATGATGTTCCGGCTGAGCTTATCCGGATCGTGCCGCACGGCATCCGACTGGTTTACAATGTCCGCCCCGACAAAACCGATGCCGAGGGCATTGATCGCATCCTCGTCCACACGGACGGGATAGATGCCCTGCGCCGCGTATTTTTCCCGGAGCGCGGGCGAGATGGGCGCATTGTTGACCAGCATAAAGTCGATGGATCCGCGCCCCGCGTGCTTTAATATCGCCTCCGCGTGCATGGACGCGGTATATCCGTCCGTTTCGCCGGGCTGCGTCATAACGTTGCAGATGTAGATTTTGAGCGCGCGGCTTTTCCGCAGCTCCTCCGCCACGCCATGGATGAGTAAATTCGGCATGATGCTCGTGTAGAGACTGCCGGGACCGAGTACGATGGCGTCCGCCGTGCGGATCGCCTCGAGCGCGGATGCCACAGGCGCGGCATCCGCCGGAAAAAGCCGCACGCTGCGAATGCGCCCCGGTACCTCGGGGATGTGCGATTCGCCCTCGACGACCGTCCCGTCCTCGAGGATCGCGTCGAGACGCACGGACTCCTTGGATGCGGGGAGCACACGCCCCTTGACCGCGAGAACCTTCGACGACTCCTTGAGCGCCGTCTCCATGTCGCCCGTAACCTCGGCCATCGCCGCGAGGAAGAGATTGCCGAAACTATGTCCCGCGAGGTCGCTGCGTCCCTCAAAGCGGTGCTGAAAGAGTTTTTCCATCAGCGGCTCGGTGTCCGCGAGCGCGACGAGACAGTTCCTGAGATCGCCGGGCGGGATGATGCCGAGCTCCTCGCGCAGACGCCCCGAGGAACCGCCGTCGTCGGCGACCGTGACAATGGCAGTCACATTGCTCGTCAGCTCCTTGATGCCGCGCAGGAGCACGGAGAGTCCGTGCCCGCCGCCGATGACAGCAACAGTGGGGCCGCGGCTCAGGCGCGTCTTTTCATAGACGAGATCCACGAGCCGTGCGGACGCCCCCTCGGGCATGAGCGCAGTGATGATGGCGCGGATGACGCGCCGCATCGCGACGAGCATGAGGATGCTGCCGACGACAAAAAGCCCGGCACCCGCAATCGCCGTGAACATATAGTCGTAGCTGCCCTGCCATGTGTAGACGAATCGGAAAATCGCCTCTTCAATCGCGTCGAGATACTGATAGTTAAAGACGAGGGCGACGCCGAGACTGACGCAGATCGTACCGAGCGCGAATGCGAACAGCCAGCGTTTGAACCCGATGCCGGGGTACAGCCATTTCATGAGATGCATGACTTACCCCTCGCTCACGTGTTCCTGCACCTCGTTTTTCATCAGATCGCGGTGCTCCAGGCGCACGTCGTACCGGCTCTTGATGCGGTCGTAGAGATGTTTTGCGATGAACACGCTGCGGTGCATCCCGCCCGTGCAGCCGACAGCGATAACGAGCTGACTTTTCCCCTCCTTCTCATACTGAGGAAGGAGGAAATCGATCATATCGTCGAGGTGCCGCTCGAATTTCTGCGTCACGTCCCATGACTCGATGTAGGATGCGACCTGCGGCACGGTGCCGCTCTTGCTCCGCAGATTGTCCACATAGAACGGGTTCGGCAGGAAGCGCACGTCAAAGACGAGATCCGCATCGAGCGGCACGCCGTATTTGAACCCGAACGAGAGCACCGTCACCGTCAGCTCCGTATCGCCGCCCGGCGTATCGTAATGCTCTCTGATGATCTCGCGCAGTTCGGTCTTGCGCAGCTTCGACGTATTGACTATCTGTGTGGCACGTTCGCGCACGGGGGCGAGCTGCTGCCGTTCCCGCGTGACCCCCTCGGAGATGCGTGCCTCGGGTGCCAAGGGATGCGGGCGGCGCGTCTCCTTATAGCGGCGAATGATCACGTCGTCCGACGCCTCAATGAAGAGGAGCTCATAGGAAATATCCCCTGCGTCGAGTTCGTCGAGGATCTGTACGAACGCATCAAAAAACTCGCGGCTGCGCGTATCCACAACGATAGCGGCACGACTGATCTGCCCGTGCGTTTCGCGGCAGAGATCGATGAATTTCGGAATAAAGACCGGCGGCAGATTATCTACGCAAAAATAGCCGAGATCCTCCATATAGCGCGCTGCGAGCGTTTTCCCCCCGCCCGACATGCCCGTAATGATCACGGGGCGGAACTTCTCTGTGGACTTTGCCTTCTTCTCACGCATCTCGTATCACCTCACATATCAAATTGAACTGCGTTCTTCAAATCGTTCGTACGCCGTTATATATCCCTCTTTGGCAGCGGTACGGGCGCATCTGCCCCCATGCCGAGCACATAGGCGTAGATCGCGGCGGCAAGCCCGTTCTCCGCACAGGTCAGTGTCTCGTAGTCTGTGGCTTCCTTCACCTCGGGGAACGCGTTGCCCATCGCAATGCTCTTGCCCGCTGCCTCGAGCATCGGCAGATCGTTGTACGCGTCGCCGATCGCCATGGTCTCCTCGGCGGGGATGCCGAGCTTTGCCGCGAGTGCGCGGAGCGCCGTCGCCTTGGAGATGCCCTTCGGCACAATCTCGATGAGTGTATCCGCCGAGCGCGTCACGTCGACCTGCGCGCCGAACGCCTCCGCAATCTCCTCCGCGCGTGCGATCGTAATCTCGCGCCCCTGCGTAGCAAGAAGCAGCTTGCAGTTGCCCGCCGCGTGCTCGAGCATCCCGGCGCGCCCCACGGCAATCCCCGGCACGCCCTGCGATGCCTCATAGGCACGCGACTCATCGCACGCCTTTTCATAGCGGAGCCGGCCGCCGCTGTACTCTTGGATATACCAGTCGCGCGCATGGCAGAACGAGATGATGTCGCGCGCGAGCTGCGCGTCGAGCGTGTGCTCCTCATAGACGCGTCCGCTCGGGCTTTTAATCAGCGCACCGTTGTAGGAGATGATGGGCACATCGAGACCAAGCGCCTCGGCAACGGGCAGCGCCGCCTCGAACATGCGCCCCGTCGCGATCGTCACAACGACGCCCGCCTCCGCCGCGCGGCGCACCGCCGCGACATTCTCCGGCGACACCGCACTCCTGCTCGGCAGCATCGTCCCGTCGAGATCCGATACAAATAATTTGACCGCCATCACTGTATCCCTCTTTCTTTCTCCGCACTCTGCTGACAAAGCGCCGCTCCCTATGTTATAATACTCCGAACTCATTTTCAAAAGGAGGCTCGGAAGTCGTGCAGACCGTATTCTTTCGTCTCGTGACTCTCGTCGCACTGCTCGCCATCCTCATCGGCATCTTTGGGCTTTCCTACACGTACCGCGTCGACCACCGCACGGCGCGCAGCCTCTCCGCCTATGCCCGCATTGACTTTCAAGCCTCCTACACCGGCGAGGGGCGTCTTGAGGGTGCGACGCTCGCACTATGGGATTACCGTTACGACACAGCGCAGCTGCTGCCGGACGTCGTGCTCTACACCGACGGCAGCACATGGGAGATGAAAGCCGCGACGAAATACACGCCGCGCCCCGCCCCCGGCGCGGACAGCCCCTATAAAAATGAGAACAAGCTCTTCGCCGAGCTGCCGCGCGCTGCGCTCCCCGCCATACGAAAAGCTGCGGGCGTACGGCTGCGCTTTTACTACGACAACGGGCAGACGATTGATCTTCCGCTCAGCGAACCCGATCTCGCCTATTGGCAGCGGGAGCTGAGCAAAGGCATTTAACCTGATAGAATATCACTCTATTGTACTGTGATTGAAAACATTCGTCAAGGCAAGGCAATTTTATGCAGAAAAGAGACTTCATCCTCATCGCCGCACTTCTCCTCGTCTGCGCCGGCGCCGCAGCTCTGCTTACGCCGCGTGAGAACAGTGCGCCGCTTCATGCTGTCGTCACGCAGGACGGAAAACAGCTCTACGACATCCCGCTGACAGGGCACCGCGGCACGGAGGAAATCGTCGTCGCGGACGAACACGGCACGAATACGATCCGCATTGAGGACGAAACAATCGCCGTCGTGGACGCGGACTGCCCCGACCTCGTCTGTGTCAAGACCGGCAAAGCTGAAAAAAAGGGCGACGTCATCGCCTGCCTCCCGCACAAACTCCTCATCGAAGTGAAATAATATGATGGATCTCCGCATCGCCGCACGCATTGCCCTTCTCACCGCGCTCTCCCTCATCCTATTTCTCCTTGAGGGATTGATTTCCCTGCCGCTGCCCGTCCCGGGCGCAAAGCTCGGGCTCGCCGCCCTCGTCACGCTCGTCGCGCTCTATACCCTGCCGCACATGCGCGACGCATTCCTCGTCCTCCTCCTGCGCATCCTGCTCGCCTCCTTCTTCGGCGGCGGTATCGCACCGATGCTTTACAGTCTCGCGGGAGGAGTCCTGAGTTTTGCCGCAATGGCACTGCTGAAGGCGCGCACGCAGCTCTCCATCGTCGGCATCAGCGCAGTGGGCGGCTTCCTGCACAACATGGGACAGCTCGCCGTCGCCGCCGCCGTAATGCAAACGGACGCTCTCTTGATCTACGCCCCCGTGCTCGGCATCGCAGGCATCCTCACCGGACTCGCCGTCGGTCTCCTCACAAAACAGATCCTCCAAAAAATTTCAACAGGATAAATATTCTCATTTTCTGCCGATTGTGTTATAATTTTCACAGTACAGTTTTCTCTCACGTTCTGATAAGGAGGACAATCCAAATGGAGTACCGTATCGAACACGATTCCCTCGGAGAAGTCAAGGTCCCTGCCGACAAATATTGGGCGGCGCAGACTGAGCGAAGTTTTGAAAATTTCCCCATCGGCATTGAAAAGATGCCTGCCGAAATCATCCACGCGTTCGGCATCCTGAAAAAATCCGCCGCCATCGCGAACAACAAGCTCGGCAAACTCGACGACAAGCGTCTGGGTGCCATCAAAGCGGCGTGCGATGAAATCATCGCCGGCAAACTCGCAGAGCACTTCCCCCTCGCCGTGTGGCAGACGGGCAGCGGCACGCAGTCGAACATGAACGTCAACGAGGTCATCGCGAACCGCGGCAACGAAATCGCGGGCGAGAAAATCCTTCACCCGAACGACCACTCCAACATGTCGCAGAGCTCGAACGACACATTCCCGACCGCCATGCACATCGCCGCGGTCATTGCCATCGAGGATCACCTCTTCCCGAGCATCGACCTCCTCGCCGAAACCTTCCGCCGCCTGATGAAGGAGAACGAAGGCATCGTCAAGACGGGGCGCACCCATTTGCAGGACGCCGTGCCCATCTCTTTCTCGCAGGAGATCAGCGGCTGGCTCGCCATGCTCGAAGAGTCGAAAAAGCAGCTGAAGGCATCGCTTCCCTTCCTCCACGAACTCGCCCTCGGCGGCACTGCCGTCGGCACGGGACTCAACGCGCCAAAGGGATTTGACACCGCCGTCGCACAGGCGGCAAGCGAGCTGACGGGCAAGAAATTCGTCACCGCACCGAACAAATACCACGCCCTCACGAGCAAGGATGCCGTCGTCTTTGCCCACGGCGCACTCAAAGGGCTTGCCGCCAACATGATGAAGATCGCGAACGACATCCGCTGGCTCGCGGCAGGCCCGCGCTGCGGACTCGGCGAGATCACGATCCCCGCAAACGAACCGGGCAGTTCCATCATGCCGGGCAAGGTCAACCCAACACAGTGCGAATCCGTCACCATGGTCGCCGTGCAGGTCATGGGCAACGACGCCGCGATCGGTTTTGCCGCATCGCAGGGCAATTTCGAACTCAATGTGTTCATGCCCGTCATCATCTACAACTTCCTGCAGTCGACGCGCCTCCTTACCGACTCCGTGAAGTCGTTTAACGACCGCTGTGCCGTCGGCATCAAGGCGAACCGTGAGAAGATGCACGAAAACCTTCATCGCTCTCTCATGCTTGTCACCGCCCTCAACCCGTACATCGGCTATGAGAACGCCGCCAAGACCGCGCACAAGGCATTCGACGAGAACATCAGCCTCAAAGAAGCCTGTGTCGCCCTCGGCTTCCTCACCGCCGAAAAATTCGACGAAGTATTCCATCCCGAAGAGATGGTGTAAAATAATTTAAGAATCAGATAGAAAATCCCGACGGCAGAATCTCCGTCGGGATTTTTTTATAGCCGAATGGTCTCAATATGCTCGAAGTCCAACGTCACTAGTGCTTCGTCAAATTTCACTTCATAGACGATAAGTGAATCTCCGGCATATTCTATCGTCGATGCATAATCAGGAATCTTTTCTATAAAACGCTCGGCAACATCAAAAATACTGCGTGCACTTATCTTTGCAAGTCCCTTTGCCTTTACATGCGCGTTCCCTTCATGCGGTACGGTTGTGAATGCAACATGTGGATTCTCAGACATTTCTCGTACTTTGTCATTGTCCTTAAATGTTGAAAAATATAGGATGCCCACAGCGTCGTCAAAATAAAAATTCACGATCCGTACGTTCGGCTGCCCCTCAACGCTTGTTGCAATCGCCATATCAGTCTGTGCACGCATAATACGCAGAAATTCAGCTTTCATATCCATAGAACTATTTGGTCTCTTTCTCACAACGCTAAAAAGTCTTCATCCCGCACCCACACCGTCTTTCGATCGTAATCGATGGCTCCCTCCTCGCGCAGATGGCTCATCTCACGACTGAGTGCACTCCGCTCCACGCCGAGGTAACGTGCGAGCTGCGTCTGATTCATATCGCGCTGCACCGCGCCGTCCGCATCGCGCGGCGCTTCCTGCAAATAGACGCTGAGTTTTGCGCGGATGCTCTTTTGCCCCATGATTCGAATTTTATGCTGATAGAAGATCCCCTTTGCCGAGATGCGCCGCAGCATATTGAGCGTGAATCGCCAAAGGTGCGGATCCTCGCAGGCAGGCTTTTCATAGAGGCGGCGGAACTGCAGGCGCAGAATGACTGCATCTTGAATCGCCTTGACGAACATGCGGCTCTCGGAGAGGTCGGCGCCCTCCATCGTCTCGCCGAAACTTTTACCCGCCTCGAATATATTCATATCGATCTGATCTGCATTTTCGTTGAGGAAGGACACCTCAATCGCCCCCGCGAGGATGATGCCCGTCACGATCGGCGCACGCCCCATCCGCATGATGTTCTGCCCCGCGGCATATCGCTTGATCTCCCCACCAAGCGCATTCAGCAAATTGGGAAGTGCCTCTGCGGGAATCCCCTCAAACAGATCGTGCTTCATCAAAATTTCCGTATACGGCTCCAATATATCACGCGTCAGCATAGACCGCTCCTTTCCAAATCGCGGGGATAAGAAAATCTATACCCAAAAGAGAATAATTATCTCCATTATAGTTGGAAAATCGGTCTTTGTAAAGCAAAGCGGAGCTGCTGCACACATATGGGCAGAAGCTCCGCTGTTCCATGTAAATTTAATTTTATCCAAAAACCTGATCCATCAGCGCAAACACGGCATCATCCGTTGCATAGATGTCCGGCGTACGGACATTTTTGCCGTCCTGCATTGAGTTAAGCGCAGGATCGGTATACTCCACCGCTGCCTCGGCACGCCGCCCGAAATTGCCGCGGCGGTCGAGCGAAGCGTTCTCATACACATACTCGTCGGGAAGCATCTTATTCTGCGTCATGATATTGTAGTAGTTTGCATCAGGGATATAGGGTCCTACATGCAGTGCCGCCGCGTTCGCGGGATCCTGCACAAAGCGATAGTTCCGATAGACCGTATCACCAACGCCGGGACGATAGTATCCGTTAATCGCATAGTCACCCATACGCAGACGTGCGTCCGGAGAGTCATAATAGATTTCTCCCGGAAGAACCTCATTGTTGACCATACCGTCACCGGCATAGCCTGTGCCGCTCGGACTGCCCGTATAGCTGTCACGAGGCGGAAGTCCTTCGTTGATCCAGATGGTCTTAGGATGAGACTTCAGCATGATGTCCACGGGGTTGATGCGCCCGGTGGCTGCCGTCACGTCATGACGGATCGTTGTTTTCCCCGCCGAGGTCTGCGGCGAAACCGCATGACCATTTTCATCAATCAGCTCATAGTTGGCAGTCTTGTCCCCCGAGAGGAGCAGCTTATAGATCACATCCTTGTTCTTGACTTTCCCTGAAGCATAGTCTTCCCATGCAACATTTTTATCGACAAACTCCGCCGTACTGTCATTCTTGATATCGCTGTCCACAATACCGTCGGCTCCATGTTTTCCGTCGGCGCTGTAGTGCTTGAAGTTGACCAAATCCTTCCCTTGTGCGGCAATATTGGATGTCCCGTCATAAGTCTTGATCGGTGCAAGCGACTTCAAATCGGCAATCAGTTTGCGCGGTGTAATGTATCCGCTGTTCGCCGCCGTCTTCGTAAAGGTATGGCCTCCGATGATCTCAAAATTTCCGCCCGTATAGGTCAGCGCATAGGTGACATCGTGCGAAGCACCACCGTTGACATTCGCATTGTCGTAGCGGGTACTTGCCGTATTGACAGTCAGATCTTTTTTCAGATCAATCGTTTGTGTTCCGATTTGATAGGTCGCCCTGTTCAGATAGTTTTTGACTGAATCGGCTTCTGCTTTGCCATTATACTTGACGGACGTATCTCCGTCATACTCCTTCGTGGCGTTCTTGAAATCAAAAGTGATATCATTCTTATTGATACTGCGCGGATTGATACGCCCCTTTCCTTGTGCTGCGGTATAGCTTACGGTGCCGCTTTCAAGACGATAGTTCTTCGCCGTATTTGTAGTATCGCGGCTCTCATAATCCGATAGTGCAGCATCAACCCCCGTATAGGAGACCGCCTTGTCCGTGACGTCCCTATTTGCATCACGGCTCACATTCGAATCGGCATATGCGCCTTGGATTTTATCCGCTGCGGTCTGATCAAGACTCAACGTATCCCCGTTCACAACACCATAGAACGTTATATCGCTCGCTAAGATATCCTTGACAGCAGCCGTGCCGTCATAATCCTTGACCTTGCGTGCGACATCCACCGTCAGCGTTTTTCTGTAAATATCGCCTTTCCCTGTCGTAGTCCCTCCGCCGACCGTATAGTTTGCCATCGCCGCTGCATCACCTGAGAGCGACAAGGTGTAATTGACATTGACCATATTGCTGCTGTGCTCATCACGAGCTTCGGCTGTTTCCTTTGTATCTGTAGTTGCATTCTTGCCCGCATATGTTCCCTGCACATTGAGATGAACTTTGCCCTTATCTTTAGAAACAATAAGCCCCTCATCGTCCTGCACCATTTTATTGATGAGTGCTTGATTCTCAGTGCTGAGCGCCTGCGTTCCGTCGTACTCTTTATAGATATGCTTGGGAATCTGCGCGGTAAGGTTGCGTTGAGTTATATTACCCGCATATTCTTTAGGTACAATATCTCCGCCGCCAATCAGTTCAAAATTATCCGTTTTGATCTGGATCCCGTATTTTACATTGTTTGCGAACGCAACATTCTCATCGTTATACTCAGCGCTCTTCAGCGTAAAGTCCGCAAGATTAATCCGATGGTGAACACCGCCGATTTCTACGGTACTGTTTGCGCCGAAGTACCGTTTGACATCCTCCAGAGTGTCACTGCCGTTATACTTTACCTTTCGTGTGCCGTCATATTCCTTTATTGCGGCGCCGGCATCAAAATGGAATTGATCAGCCGAAAGCTGTGCCTTTGTGATGGTGCCCTTCCCATATGCAGTGTCCTCAACCTCATAGTTCCCCGCATAGGTTTGAGCGGCAAGAGTATTTTTTAGGCTGCTGTACCGGACATCTTTTCCGTTCTCGATGACTTTCTTTGCGGTGTCCGATACGACGTTCGGATTCGCTTGGAATGAGTCGTCCGTATTGCCCGTACCATATTCGCTGGTGACACTCGTCGTATCAAACGAGCTCTCCACAACGCCGTCTGCGTCAAGGGTTGACTTCCCGCGTCCGTCGCTGTTGTCCGCGATAACATCCGATATATTCTTATCCGCGTTATTCGCCGTCGTATCATACTGCTTTCTTACATTAGCAAAGGTAAGTGTAAGCTTGCGCGGGGAGATTGTTCCCTGTGCGCCGATGTTCAGTCCGCTCTCAGCGTTGACCGTTGTCATCCCATATTGGAGCCGATAGTTCTGTCCCGCCGAACCGGCAATCTTGACGTTATAGTTGATATTCTTCGCTGTCACATCGCCATGCGCATCACGCACGACATTCTGATCCGCGTAGCGCGCCGTGATATTCATCTGCGCACCGTCGTTCACGGCTGTGCCGTTCGACATGCGTACGAGTTTGCCGTCGTTCGTCGTGCCCGCTGCATAGGTGACGTTGCCGAGACGATCGTCATCGGTGAACTTACTATAGTGGTTCGTATTCGTATCGACGAGATCGGCGTTCGCATCATAGATTTTGTCGATGCCCGTCTTTTGCTTGAGATCAAGGTTGATCGTGCGGCGGTCGATCGTGCCGTGCGTCGTCGCATCGAAGATATCTTTCCCGTTGTTGGTAAAGTTATTGCTCTTGATGCGGAACCGATATGTCACAGTGTCGGGTGTTCCGTTCGTCGCGTTCGGACTGGAATAATGTGTATTCGCTACATCCATCTCGACATCGTTGCCCAGAGGGATGTAATGTCCGTCCACTGAGGTGACGCCAATATTCGAAATATAATTTTTTACAGCGTTCGCATCGCTCGATCCATTATACTTGACCACGGTCGTACCATCGTATACTTTATGTGCGTCATGTGCCGTAAAGGTCACATTGTTGCCGTTAATCTGTGCCTTGTCAATACGCCCTTTGCCGTAACCGGTATCCGCGAACTCATAGTTGCCCGCATTCGTACCGAGAGCCGTTCCCATTGCTCGCTGAATGCCGCGATATTGAACATTCTTATTCGTTCCTGCATTCGGGTCGGCGGTAAATGTCGCGTCCGTCGTGCCTGTTCCATAGTCGCTTGTGATGCCCGTCAGACCTACAAGCTTATTAGCTCCGTCCACAAGCCCCGCATTGTCGGTATTGAGCACAGCCGCGTCGCCTGCATTTGAAAGAGACGGTGTGATCTCAGTATTCCCCGATACGCCGTTATACTGCCGTGACACATCGGCAAATTTGAGATTCACCTTACGTTTTGTGATTGTGTTGTTATTCGTCGCATAAGGCGCTGTAACCGCCGTGCCATTGACCTTGATCGTGTAGTTGCTCGCATCCTCCGTATTGGTTTGGATGGTATAGTTTACGGTTCGATTGCCCGTGCCGGCATTCTTATCCGAGTAGACTGCCGTCGTTGTATTCTTATCGCTGCCGACAAGTCCCTCGAGCGTTACGAGCTCATCTGCACCTGCAACAACCTTGCCTGCACCGTTCTTAGCGGCACCGATGACATTCGTCGTTGCGTCGTAGGTCTTTGTGAGAGATCCGTTGATTGTCGCATTCACAGTCTTCGGCGTGATGATGCCCGTTCCGGTCGCCTGGAGTTCCGTGCCGGAAGCAACGACAAAGTTGCCGTTGTCACTGCCTGTATCATAGGCGAGTTTGTAGGTAACGCCCTGTGATGTCCCGTTATTAACATTCGCCGTGGTATCATAATCCGCACTCTTGACCGTCACGTGATCCGTGCCGACGCTTACCCAGTGCGGTACGGCAATCGTGCCGAGATTGACCTCTGCATTCGTAATATAATTCTTGATATCCGATGCGGCGGCAGATTCGTTGTGTTTGACCGTTTTCGTGCCGTCGTAAACCTTCGTCGCCTGCGATGCGTTAAAACGCATATTGCCTGCATTGATGGTAAACGGCGTGATCTCGCCAAGTCCCTTTGCCGTCTCGGCGAGGTTGTAGTTGCCTGCATCCGCACCGCCGAGCTTGAGATTCGAGTAGTTGACCCAGTTCTTCTGTGCGGTACCGTCAATGACCGCTGTTGTTCCGTCGCCGCGGACATTTTTACTTTGGAACGATTCGGCATGTCTGTCGAGCGTTACAATATCGCTCCCGATCACCGCGCCCGCGGTAAATCCAACGTCCCCGGGCTTGACATTTCTCGTCCCGTCGTAGACCTTTGTAATCTTTTTGAATGCCCCCGAAAGATCCTTCGGCGTGATCTTGCCTGTTGCGGTAAGGGTCAATCCGTCCTCTGCGTTTATCTTGGTACCGGCTTTGTTAAAGGCATAGTTGCTCGCATTACCGCCTGTAATCGTGATATTGTAAGTAACATTCTTATCAATCACATGGTTACCGGCATCGCGGGCGACGTTCTTATCCGTATACCGAGACGTGATTGTAAAGCTCGTTCCATCTGTCGTTACGAGCTTGTCCTCTGCCTTCGAGCCGTCCGCATATCGCACATTGCCCGATGTGTCAGTCTCCGCAAAGGCGTTCCAATGCCTATCCGCAGTATCGACAAGATTCTCACTGCCGTCGTACACTTTGTTGATGCCGGAGTTCTGTACAAGCCCGAGCGTCAACACACGGCGCGTAATGGAACCATTCCCCGTCACCTTTGCCGTACCGCTCTCAAGGTTCTGTCCATTGAGCGTATAATTTTTAAGAAGATATTCGTTTCCGGGAGCGGTCAGCGCAAGGACGTTATAAGCTACCTTCGCAGCGTCGGCGACATTCGACGTATATGTTGTCCCATCAGACTTCGTAAACTTTGCCCCACCGGTACCAAGCGTAAAGAGTATTTTCCCTTGATCCTGCGTGATCAGTCCCGTACCCGGACCACTCGAAGGACTCAGAGACCAACCTGAGTCTATTTTATAGTCGCTCGTACCGTCATAGGTCTTCGTCGCATTCGAGGCATTCCCTTGCGTATCCACAACCTGGAAATTGTTCGGATTAATATTGCGGCGGTTGATCGTCCCTGTTCCATAGACGGTATCGTCCACTTCGTAGTTCTTCGCATCCGAGCCGTATGCATCAAATGCACTCTTTAGTCCGGTGTAACGGACAGTATGGTCTGTTCCGTTGCTCGCATTACTGTCTGCCGTAAACTCCGACCCTGTCCCGCGTCCGTAATCACTCGTGGCCGCTGCAGGTGTTGCCGTACGTGCCGCTTGCCATTTCGCAGACAGATCCGTTGCCGAGATGTTGTCGCCCGCGAGGATCGCATTAATGACAGAACTCTTTGGATCATCCGTAATACGGTCGACCGTGATATCCGCATTTGTCGAGGTGCCGTCATAGGTCTTTTCAGCGCGGCGCATTTCCATATTCAGTTTACGCCTTGTGATCGTCCCCATGTTGTTTTTCAGACCGAGAGCCGCCGTCACGGTCTTGTTGTCACCGGAGCCACCGATCGTACTAATAACAGAATTTGCAGCATCTACGATCTGATAGTCGTCCGCATATTTTCCTGTCAGCTGTGCCGTATAGGTGACATCCTTCGTTGTTACGCTCCCCGAACCGTCATAGGCGACATTCTTGTCCGCATAGAGCGCAGAGGAGGTATTGGTCACCGTGCTGCCAGTGGAATCCGTGATCAGCCCTGCAAGGCGGACAACAGCCCCTCCTGTCTCATCATTCCGGTTGCCGTCCGTATGCTCAGCCTTACCGTCGTATCTTTTACTGATCCGCTGCTCCGTTGCCCGGAGATTCGCAGGGGTAATAGACCCCGCCGCCGTGACATGGGCAGAGTTATCACCATGGACATCTTCGAGATTTTTGAGTGTCCCGGCGGTCTCCTGTGCTGTTGTACCAAAGGTATAATTTGACAGGGGGCTGTTCGCAGCATCCGACGTCCGCGCCTCAACATCATAGGCAACATAGTGTGCTTCGGACACATGCGATGTCGTATGATCTCCGGCAGCATCGCCGGAGAATTTCCCTTTTGTGTTGTTTTTTAGGGCAAACGTCACTTTCCCATAGTCATCAGCAACGATTCCCGTATCCCCCGATGCATGCTCGGCAGTGAGATATGCCCCGGGTGCAAGTGTGTGATAGATATTCCCGTCATAGACCTTCGTTGCGGTTGCAACTGTATTATCTGAGTTATAAACCTTAAATCCCGACGGGTCGATGCGGCGCCGCGTAATCTCCCCTTCACCGTACTGTGTATTCTCAATGGAATAATTTGTACCGAGCGAATTACCGATACCTGTATACTTTACCGTGCGGCTCCCCGCATTTTTATTCGCTGTAAATGAGGCTCCCGTGTTGTCGCCAAATTGACTGGTAACGCCTGTCGTTGAGAAGCTTGCTGCCGTAATATGATCAGTATTAAACACCGCACCCGAAAGACCGTCATCGAGAGACGATACTGCTATTTGGGAGTTGGATACCGTACCGTCGTAAACCTTCTTCGTCTTGCCGAATGTTACCGTCACGGAACGCGGCGTAATCTTGCCGAGTCCTGTCAGCGATGTCGAGCGTGAAACCGTCGTCGTGTTAGGTGTTGTATCGAACGTATAGTTGTCCGCCTCATCTGCATTCGCAATGGTAAAGGAGGCATTATAGGTAACATTCTGTGTTGTAGGAACACCACCCGAATAGGCGACATCCTTTGAAGCATACGTCGCTGTTGTGGTATTCGTTATAGTATCGCCCGAGACAACGCCGCTCAGCGTGACGAGTGCATCACCCGTGATCTTGTTTCGGTTTTCGTCCGTATGATCTGCCAGCGCGTCATATACTTTTGTAATCGGATCACTGCTCTTCTTCGTCGCCGTGAGCATCTTCGGCGTAATTTTCCCTTCGCCCGTAGCGCTAAAACCGGTCGCTAATTCATTGGCACGGGTCTTATCGGTGATATAGTAGTCGGAGAGCAAATGACCTATGCCATCGGCATCCACGTGACTATCGGCTTTTCCGACAACGTCATAGGCGATCTTCTTTGCCGTCTTAACGTCCTTCGAATCGGTCGTTCCGTCAGCCTTTTTGAAATGCCCTATGCCGTCTCCCGTTAGGTCAAACGTAATATGCCCTTGGTCACGCGAAACAATCCCCGTATCTCCCGTTGCTCCTGCATTCGTAGAGAGATAGAGGCTATCCTTGTCAAATGTATAGGTGTTATTGCCGTCATACACCTTGGCGGCGTCTGCAGCTGAGTTATCGCTCTTCTTATAGACTTTGAAGCTGTCTGTCGTTATCTTACGTCGCTCGATTGTTCCGTCAAGATAAACGTCTCCGCCCGTGACCTCCGTTTCACTGCCGCCTTCGGGTGTATAGAACAACTTATAATTTTGCGCATCTGTCCCCTGTAAAGTGACGCCGGAATATTTGAGCTTATGATCACCCGCATGGATTTGCTTATTCCCCGACGCATCCGTATAGGTTGGGTCGGTCGTCGCGGCGAGGTCGACATTATCCCGCGTCCCCCCGTCATCTGTCATAATCTCGCCTGTTGTCCCGGCGGCAATCGTTTTATTCAACGCGATATTCGGTGTCCCACCGGACTGGAGCATCGCCGCATCCACAACCGTACTCGTGCCGTCGTAAACCTTAGCGTCCGCCTTTTTCTTTTGGATGGTGAGATAAAGAGGCGCCTTGGTAATGGTAATCTTGCCCTTAATATTAGTGAGCGAAGCGCTGTCGAACGTATAGTTTTTGGAGTCCTCTTTCGTACTGTCGAAGTCGATGGAACCGCCAAAGGTAACTTCCTTATTTTTTCCGACGTTCTTATCCGCCATTCTTGCCGTCAAATGCGATGTATCAAGTCCAACGGAATGATCCGCCAGGTCGTCTGCGGTAATTCCGGATTTTCCACTGCCCTTCAGCGCTTCCTCAAATTTGGCTTTGACATCCGTCTTGCCGTTGTAAACGCGCGTAAGCGTCCCTATATCGTTGGGGGCGAGGCTGACTTTTCTCTGTCCGATGGTGACATTCACGCCGCGCAGGTTCGGGCCGTGCTGATCCGACCAGACGATCGCCTTCGTTCCCGCGTTGCGGATGCCGTTCGCTTTATCGGCCGCCGAGTTCGTATAGGCATATTCCTCAATTTTATTCGTATCGACGGACGGCTCATATTGAATCTTTGATTTGCCGCCCGGCGTATCGGGCGTATCCGCATCCACAATGCGAAGATATTTGCTGTTATAGGTCAGCCCCGTAACATCCGCGCTGTTGTTGGACTTCGGCGTATTTTCCGTATCGCCGACAACGGATCCGTCCTGATTGAAATATCTGTAATTGTACGTTGCCGTCGCAGTCCCGTCCATAAACGCAGTCAAAAGCGGCGTCGTGCGCCCCTCATAAATGCGCCACTTCGCCCCCGGATCACCGTTGTTGTTGATGTCCCAGCCGCTGTAGGTGGACGAGGACTGTGCGTCATACTCGTCAGATGAGGGAGTTGGACCGGTGATAACAGGTTTCGCTTTCCCTGTTGTGGAGTCAATAATATAATTCCCCGATACCTTCGCTGACGTGAACGATTGCGTCGTGGAAAACTTATTTGATGTCGTATAAGAATTTCTGATCGTCGTCCCATCATCCGGATCAATGACGCGAATGAAATAAGAATCTCCCGCTACCACACTTTCCGGTTTATTATATGTGTTCGTTACCTCTGTTCCGGTATCTGAAAAACCAATAATACCGCCGCCGATTGAACTAATCGCTGAGGTATTATAGGATCCGTCAATCTTCGTGTTTTGTGTGCGTCCTACGATTCCCCCAAATCGACCGCTCTCCCCCGTAATAGAGCCGCCCTCTACATAGACATTTTTCAGTACGGTATTGCCGGTCGCCTCCCCGGCGATTCCACCTGCCGTATTGACCTCCCCACCTGTATTATTCCCCGCAATTGTCGGGGCAACGACCCCAAGATTTTCAATTCGAGCGCCGCTGACCCTGCCAAACAGCGCCGCATGGTCAACCCCTGTGATATTTAGATTTCGTATCTTATAAAAATTCCCGTCAAATTTTCCTGTAAAAGCCGCATAGGTATTGCCGCCGATTGGCGCCGTAACGCCCGTCATATCAATATCATTCTCGAGCATATAGTTGCCCGCCAAATTCGTCGTATTGATATTACTCATTTCAGTTGCATTACTGACGAGCCGGTAGTAATTGTTTGCCGCGGTCGCCGCAGAGCCATTTACCGTATATCCCGACGTCGGCGCCGTCGTCTTATAACCGATATGTGCCGTACCATCGTTTGCAGTATCCGTACGCATCACAACGGAGGAACTATGCACATCTGCCGCGTTCAGGAAGCGAATGCTTTTCCCCACAACTTCAACACTCGTCGCGTTGATTGTGCCCATATTGACAACATCGGCTTTCCCAACAGGCGATGCTCCAAGAGGGTTAGAACCGTCCCATGACGTCATGGCGCTGAGCGCGGCAGTATCCTGTGTGGAGACATGAAGGGTTCCGACATTCACACTCGCCGTCTTACCGAAAATAACGCCGTTCGGATTGACGATATAGACGTTATTTCCCCCCGTAATATTTCCATCAATTACAGAGCTGTTTCCGCCGCGGACAATATTCAAGTAGTTGTTGGTCTGCGCCCCGCCGTCATATTGAACAATTTCTCCATTTCCCACAGAGTAATCCGCCCAACTGATGACATTATTGGCATCGGACGCCGTGATACTGGTCGTTGCTCCTGAACGAGAAACCACGGCACTCCCCGCGAGGTTCTGCTCCCCCGTCGGCGCGGCAAAAGAAATCTGCGGGATCAGAAACGCCCCCGCCATTCCTGCAAACAGTGCATAGCGTATATTTTTCCGCAATTTCATCATCCGATACGCGCTCATGTTTCTCTCCCCTTAACTCCCCAACTCGATCAATACTTACTTTGCTTATATATATTTTATCGTATGATATAGATGATATTATAATATCATAGAAACCTTAAAAAAGGCAAGAAAAGCTAGGACAATATTCCCAAAATCATATTATTGCTATCATTAGGCGCGCATAGTGCATCAAGGGCACGGCAACGCCGTGCCCCTACAGGGCGCGCGTACATCGACGCTATCGGATGCATA
The DNA here is from genome assembly GCF_000183625.1 of Selenomonas sp. oral taxon 137 str. F0430. Taxonomy (NCBI): domain Bacteria; kingdom Bacillati; phylum Bacillota; class Negativicutes; order Selenomonadales; family Selenomonadaceae; genus Selenomonas; species Selenomonas sp. oral taxon 137. Next base: position 88,954 of record NZ_AENV01000014.1, on the reverse strand, counting down.
TCGCAGGGCATGCGTATATCGTTACGATTTCTTACTTAATTGTCATAGCCGATGCACATAAAAAGGACGCGACTCATGCCACGTCCTTCGAGTTTCTATAATTTTACTTGAGAAGGCTCAACACTGAACTCGAGTTTTGATTTGCCTGTGCCAGCATCGCCTGTGATGCTTGTGTCAACACGTTATGCTTCGTATATGCCGTCATTTCTTTCGCCATATCGGAGTCACGAATCGTAGACTCGGATGCCTGTACGTTCTCGGATGCCACGGTCAGATTGCTGCTCGTGTAACCGAGACGCGTCTGCACCGCACCGATAGCGACCGCCTGATCTGTCGCCTTAATTAAGGCATTCTCAAACACGTTAATGGCAGCATTTGCAGCTTCCTTCGTTGTGACTTGAATTTTTGGTCCCCTGCCAACGACATCAACACCGGCAGGAAGTGTGCCGCCATGCCAGCCTGCACCGTTATCTGACTGAAGCCCAAGTGCGACTGAACGCATATCTGTAAAACCGACTTTCGTTGCCTGATTCGCCCGTGTTCCCGTCTGGAGCGTCAAAGCATTATCCGGTGACGGATTCTGAGCACGTACTGTTTCTTTGAACGCATCAAGCACCGCATTAACTTCGTTGCGCATATGCCCGTTGCGATCCTTCACGGCAAAGGTAACGCCCGAAATCTGCCCATTAACGCCCGGATTAGATGCACGAATGGTAATTGCCGGTTGATTATCCGGCGTATGAACTTCTTTGCCATACTCATCTATGCCTACTTTAGATGTTCGGCTATAGTAAGAGGCATCGGTATTTGTAATAATATTAATTGCCGCTGCAAGATCGTTTGTTCCAACGGGGTTCAACGTGCCCGTATAGGTCACACCGTTTCGTGTCCATGAAGCTGTAAGACTGTCCGTCGGATGGATGCCGACAGGATTTCCGTCTCTCCGAACCAAATTCGTTAGACGCGTGATGCTTGTTGTATTTGTTGCCAAACTCATATTCGTAAAGCTCGAGTATGTCCCCTGACCTGCATCACCGTTCACACTCATATTGTGTGACCCGTCGATGAGATATTTCCCGTTGTATGTCGTGAGCGCGTTATCATCGATTTGATCAATAAGTTTGTCGACTTCTTTTTGGATCAGCGCACGATCCTCGTCCGTATTCGTATCGTTCGCAGCGTTAATCGCTTTTTCCTTGAGCGTCTTTAGGATCTCGATCGTGGACTGCACGGCGCCCTGCGCCGTGCGCATCAGCGCGTTGCCGTTGTTCGTATTGGCGTTGTCCTGATCGAGCGCACGCACCTGCACGCGCATCCGCTCGGAGATCGCCATCCCGGACGCATCGTCACCTGCGCTGTTGATCTTCATCCCGGAGGAGACTTTTTCAAGGCTTTTGGACAGTCCGCTCTGATTTTTATTGAGCGTGTTCAGCGTGTTCACCGCCGATATATTGTTTTTAACCACCATCGCCATAAAGACTGCCTCCCTGAACGAACTTTTCCTTTTTTATTTATCCCCCGATCAATGCCGAGAGATATTATACGTCTTCTGTGTGTTATATCGAAAAAAAAGCGCAGTGACTTAACCGCACGGTGTGAATTTTTTCCTGGATATATGGTATAATATGCACGTTGGAAATATGATGATAGGGGGTATCCGTCATGGAATGTGCAGCATTATTCGAAACCGGAAGAAGTCAAGCAGTCCAACTCCCGAAAAATTTTCGTTTTCATGGGAAGGAAGTATTCATACAGAGGCTAGGAAAAGCTGTGATCCTTGTTCCAAAAGAAGATGCTTGGGAAACTTTTTTATCCGGTTTGGAAGAGTTCACAGATGATTTTTTTGCCGACGGACGGGGGCAAGATGTTCCTTCTAATAGAGATGCGCTATGACTTATATGTTAGACACCAATATTTGCATCTACGCGATAAAAAATAAGCCCCGTCATGTGTTGGCACGACTAAAGCAAAATCTTTCAAGAGGAATCTGTATTTCATCAATTACGCTTGCTGAGCTGGAACTAGGTGTCTCAAAAAGTGCATATCCTGAAAAGAATAGAATCGCCCTCATACATTTTCTAGCGATGCCTGATGTTTTCCCATTCGATGATACCGCCGCTGTAGAATATGGCGATATATGTGCCCGGCTTCAAAAGCGGGGAACTCCTATTGGCACAATGGATACATTAATTGCCGCTCACGCGCGTGCGGCGGGGCTCATTTTGATTACGAATAACGTCAGAGAGTTTGAGCGTGTCCCCGGTCTCCGAATCGAGAATTGGGCGCAAGACGACGTGTCTTGAGATAATCAGAAAAGGATCTTTAATGCCTCTAAAAAACTTTTCTTCGGTGCGCTCGGTATCCTCAGTTTCGCACTGGGTGTCATCGGTGCATTCCTCCCGGTGCTCCCGACGGTGCCGTTCATTCTCCTCTCGGCATACTGTTTTACGCGCAGCTCACGCCGTCTCGACGCATGGCTGCGCGGAACGCGCATCTACAAAGAGACAATGGCTATCGCACGGGACAGCCGCAACGGGATGACGGTACGGCAAAAACTTCGCATCATGATTCCCGTGACCATCCTCATGGGGATCTCTTTTACGTTCACGGATCATCCGCATGCGCGCGCGATAATTAGTTTGGTATGGATCGCGCACTTGATTGTGTTTGTGTTCCGAATTCCGACAAGGGGATAACCCCGACGCCATCATCGGTAAGAGAACGGCATAATAATAACCAGCTGCAAAACGAGACTGCCCCGGCTGCATTTACCATGCAGACGGGGCAGTCTCGTTTCTATACGAATCCCGTACAGGTTTACTTATCTTGGAAAAGATCTGTGGAGAGATAGCGGTCGCCGCCGTCCGGGAGAAGGGCGACGATGGTCTTCCCCTCGAACTCGGGACGCTTTGCGAGCGCGACGGCTGCCGCGAGTGCCGCCCCTGACGAAATGCCGATGAGGACGCCCTCGCGCCGCGCGAACTCTTTGCCGTAGGCAAATGCATCGTCATTCGTTACGCGGAGGACTTCGTTATATACGCTCGTATCCAGTGTCTTTGGGATAAAGCCCGCGCCAATCCCCTGAATCTTGTGAGGTCCCGGCTTGCCGCCCGTGAGAACAGGAGAATCGACAGGCTCGACGGCAACGATATGGACGGAGGGCTTTTGACTTTTCAGATAGTGCCCGACCCCGGAAACGGTACCGCCCGTACCGACACCTGAGACGAACGCATCAACTGTGCCGTCGGTATCCGCCCAAATTTCGGGTCCCGTTGTGCGCTCGTGTACGGCGGGATTCGCGCTGTTCTCAAACTGCGACGGGATAAAGGAGTTCGGGGTCGCGGCGTGTAGTTCCTCCGCCTTTGCGATCGCACCCTTCATGCCCTGCGATCCGTCCGTGAGAACGATCTCTGCGCCATATGCCTTGAGGAGGTTGCGGCGCTCAACGCTCATCGTCTCCGGCATGGTGAGGATGGCACGATAGCCGCGCGCCGCCGCAACGGAGGCGATGCCGATGCCCGTGTTGCCGCTGGTCGGCTCGATGAGGGTTGCACCCGGGGCAATCTTGCCGTCCTTCTCCGCCTGCTCGATCATGGCGATGGCGATGCGATCCTTAACGGAACCGGCAGGGTTGAAATACTCCAGTTTGACGAGGAGGTTTGCCTTCAGTCCGTGCGCCGCCGCAAACGACTTTGCTGCGAGCAGCGGTGTCCGCCCGATGAGTTCCGTAACGCTCCCGTAGATTTTTGCCATGATTCATTCTCCTTTATTTTTGATTTCATAAAGTAAACATATCTAAAAAGTATGTTTATAATATATACCGATTCAAGCATGATGTCAATAGGGCACGGAAATAATTTTACAGTACAAAAAGCCGCACATGGCATCTCATACCATGTACGGCAATCATAATGAAGTCCTGCCGCTGAATCTCGCCATTAAACAACAGGACATCCTCTAATATTTAGGTAGGTTCAAAATACACTTTGACGCGTTCCCCTTGGTCGACGATGTCGTTCACGCTGAGCGACTGCCTGACCGCCGCGCCCGTGCCCTCGCTCTCAAAGGAGAGTCCGCGCTGCTGTGCCAGACGTGCCGCCTCGCGGATCGAAAGCCCCGTAAAGTCGGGGACAATCGCCTTTCCTTCGGGCGGCGCGGCGGCGGATTCGAGCCGCTGTTCCTCCGCGGCGCTGCGCGCGTTTTTTTGCTCCTGTGCCGGCTCGGTGAAGGGATTGCTCGACGGCTCCACATGCGCGTAGCGCAGGAGCTGTGTAAAGATGCGCGAGGCGACGGGCGCCGCGATCTGCCCGCCGTAGAAATTGCCGCCGTGCGGGTCGTCGATCATGACGAGCACCGTAAAGATGGGATCCTCGACGGGGGCAAAGCCGCAGAAGGACGCGATGTAGTGCCCTTCCATATAACCGCCGGCATCGAGACGGATCTTCTGCGCCGTGCCGGTCTTGCCCGCGATGCGGTAGCCCTTCACCGCCGCCTTGGCGCCGCCGCCCGTGGCGACAACCTGTTCAAGGAGACCGATGAGAGTGCGGTCAACCGTATGCTGGAGCGTGGTGCGAATCTCCTGCGGCTGGCGTTCTTCGTAAATAGAGCCGTCCGGGTTGCGGATCTCACGCACGATGTACGGGCGCATGAGTGTGCCGCCGTTCGCGATGGCGGACATGGCGGTCACGAGCTGGAGCGGCGTCACGGCGATGCTCTGCCCAATGGCGGTCGTCGCGATGTCAGAGTCGAGCATCGATTCGGGCTTGAAGAGGATGCCTTCCTCCTCGCCCGGCAGGTCGATGCCCGTCGCCTCGCCAAATCCGAAGAGACGCGTGTAATGCATGAGCCGCTGCGCGCCGAGCGAGAGCCCGACCTGCGCGAATCCCGTATTGAGCGAGTTCTTCACGATGTCGGTGAACGTAACGGCGCCGTAGCTCTCGTTGTTCCAGTTTTGGATGCGCTTCCCTGAAACCATGACATAGCCGGGATCCATAAAGACCTGATACGGCGTAACGATCCCCTCTTCGAGCGCGGCACCCGCAACGATCGCCTTAAATGTCGAGCCGGGCTCGTAGATGAAGGAGACGGCGCGGTTCTTCCAGCTCTCGGGAGGATAGTCCCAAAATTTATTAGGGTTATATGAGGGGCGCGATGCCATCGCGAGCACCTCACCCGTCTTGGGATTCATGACGACGGCGGTGATGGACGCGGGATTGTTCTCCGCCATGGCGCGGTCGAGTTCCTGTTCGACCATGAACTGAATCGTACTGTCGAGCGTCAATACCGCGGTTTTGCAGTAGTCGCCGCGGTAAGTGCGGCGGCTGAAAAAGATGGAGTCAAAGATGGGACGCCGCTGTCCGTCGACGGTGAGACGTTCCTCGCGCACCTCCCCCTTGAGCAGGGGATCAAGCGCCTGCTCGATGCCGTCGAGCCCCTTGTCGTCGATGCCGACGAAGCCGAGTACGTTCGCGGCGAGCGCGTCGTTCGGATAGTAGCGTTTTGCTTCGTTCTGAAAGCCGAGGCAGTCGCTGTAGCCCTTGGCGCGGATGACGGCGCGCACCGCCTCGTACTCGTCATGCTCAAGGCGGCGTTTTACCCACACGAATCCGCCGCCGACGGCGATGTCGTCGAGGATGTCCTGCTCCGTAAGTCCGATGAGCGGCGCGATATCGGCGGCAATTTCCTCCGGTTTGTGCCCGTCGTAGACGTGGTTGGGGTCGATGAAGAGAGACTTTGTCATGCTGCTGACGGCGAGTTCTTTTCCGTTCCGGTCGAGGATCGCGCCGCGCAGCGACTGGATACGGAACTCATAGCCGCTCTGATCGCGCATCCGCTGTGCGAGCTCATCCCCCTGCGCGATTTGCAGGTAGGCGTATCGCCCCGTCAGGATGACGAGGATCGCAAACATCAATATCGCCACACATCCAATGCGGCGCTGCACAAGCCCCCGAAGATTTTTCATACGCTCTTTGCCGCCCCCATACACAGTATTCCTCCGCTATCATAGCATAAAAAGAGAGAAAAAGAAAACTGCCGCAGCACACTGCGTGCACTGCGGCAGTTTTTCCTGTAAAAGCACCGAAGTCAGTGATGTTCCTTTTCCGCCTGTGCGATCTCCTCGCGCGTGACGACGCCCTCGGCGATGAGTTCTTCGACCCATGCGCCGTGATGATGCGCGGCGTACGACGCCTTGATGGTGCCGCTCGTCATGCCGTGCAGGGAGTCGGGATTGACGCCTGCGGCGAGATAGATGTGGCCGAGCGCGGCGGCAAAACAGACGGCCGCGGCGATGCTGTGCACGGGAATCGCATACGCGGTGATCGTCGCCGGGAGGATGCTGTCGCCCATCCAAAGAATGACGCCCGTCACGGCGATGACGACGGAGAGCGCGAGCTGGAGGGCGATGTTCATCTTCTCGCCGCCGTTGTAGAAGCCCTGCGGCGGCATGTGGGGATCCTTTCCCATCAGCTCGATTGGGAACTTCTGCATGAACTCCATGTCCTTCTTGCCAAAGCGGAACACTTCTTTGATCATGGTCATGTAGCCCTCGCGCGCCATGAAGAACCCGATGATCGGGGTCATGATGAACACGACGCCGAACACACGGTGCGCGTACATGAGTGTCTTATCGCCGAAAATGTGATACATGAAGCGGAAGCTGTCCGAGTAGAGCGGCAGTGCCGTCAGGAACAGCATGAAGAATGCAAACGCGTTCATCCAGTGACAGACGGCGAATGCCATCTTATGGCGCGGCACATATTCTTTGTTGATCAACATGCTGCTCACCCCTTCTCCTGCTCTTTTGCCTGCGCTTTTGCACGCGACTTGACGATCTTGCTGAGCACGATGGCGCCCGCGATACCGGCGGCGGCGCCGCCGATGGCGAGCTTCGTGAACGCGCGTCCCGCTTTCCAAAGATCGATGGAAAGCGGCGTGACGGGGTTCTCCGGCAGACCGAATACGGCAGGCTTCTCGGGCAGCACATAGATCATATGCGTTCCGCCGACGCCCTCGGGGCTGTAGATGTTCGCGTCGGGATGCTTCTCTTGAATCATCGCAAGGCGTTCCACCGCGAGCTGTTTCATCTCCTCGATGGTACCGAATTCGAGTGCGTGCGACGTGCAGGTCTTCGCGCACGAGGGCTTAAGGATCTCACCTGTCGTCTCATAGCCGTGCGCGATGCGGTCGTAGCAAAGATCGCATTTCGTCGATTTATGCCGCACCTCGTCGATTTTTGGAATATGCCACGGACAGTTGTGTTCGCAGTAATGGCACCCGATGCATTTGTCCTCATTGATGACGACGGTGCCGTTCGGATTGCGGTCGATGGCGTTCGCGGGGCAGCCCGCGGCGCAGGCGGGATTGCCGCAATGGAAGCAATTTTTCTTGAAGAAATCCCAGTGGAATTTCCCCTTGTCGTCCACGCGCTCTTTCATCTGGATGAGCGTGTAGACGCGCGAGCTGAGATCTTTATGCGATTGGTACTGCCCTTCGAACGGGGTGTCCATATCCGGCGGCAGGTCGTGCCATTGTTTACACGCGACCATGCAGCCGCGACACGCGGTACAACGCGACATGTCATGCAGCATTGCGATTTCCTGTGTCATGATGTTCGCTCCTCTCCTTCTCTATATGGAATCGAATCCTCTATTCTAATATTGGGTTCCCCTTTTTATGAAGGCCCTTTTCCTCGGCGAGGAGGTCGAGATGTACGCTCGCCCAGTCCTGCCGATAGATATAGTCGTCGTCGCTGCCCTCAGCGGGGCCGCGGCACGTCTTGATGTAGCTGTCGCACGCGTCGCAGATGTCGAGCCGTATGCGGTCGTCGTTCTCGGGCTCAAGCGTGCGCATCTTCTCGAGATCCGCGTTGCCGCAGTAAACGCAGCCGACGCGTGCGTAGAGCCATTGAGTTCCGCAGCCACCGCAAATGAGGTAGCGCGCCCTGCCGTCACGGAATTTATGCAGATCCGCGAGTACCGGCCGACGTCCGCAGACGGGACAGTAGTTCTGCCGGAACTGCGGCCTGTCCGGATCCGCATCCCATGCCTCCGGCTCTTTGAGTGCAAGCGGTACAAGTGCGGCGATGATGCGCCACGTCGTACTGCGGACGAACCCCTCGTTGAGGTTGTGCCGTGCGCACAGTGCCGCGAATGCGGGGGCGTCCTGCAATAGAACTGCGGTGATGAATTCTTCCTTTGCCGTCTTTCGCAGCGGTTTCAGCACGGCGAGGTATGCGCGTGCCGATTCCCGCATGAGGGGCGGCACGTCCGCCCGCGCGATGCGGTCGTATACTTCCTCCTGGATCATATAGACCGCGCGCACCATACGGCGGCGATAGGTCTCCTGCTGGAGAATCGGCAGCTTCTCCGCGAGGGTCTTAGCCGCCGCGCGCGCGGGGAGCTGTATCGGCTCCGGCGCGCCGACTGCGGCATCGACCGTGCGGTAAACACGTTCTGTTTCCTTGAGGAAGGGATATTTTTTTAGGAAGCGTTTCATCGGATCTGTTTTCTTAGCTTTCATACAAAGGGTCTCCTCGTCCTGTCGGACGTTTGTTCTCCATCCTTTGACCGTTGCCGCGGTCGGAAAGCTATATCCTTTCGACGTTGGCGAGGCAGGCCTTAAACTCCTGCTCCTGCACGTTCGGATCGAGCGCATCGATCGTCAGATAGTTGCCGGAGGGGCCTGTCGACAGCCCCTTGAACCCCCAGTTGTAGGGGAGCCAAATCATATGCGTCTCTTTGCCGTTGACCATGAGCGGTCGGGCGCGCTTGGTGACCATTGCCTTGACCTCGATGCTCGCGCGTGTCGTGCTGACGCGGACGCGGTCACCGCCGCGAACGCCGAGCTTCGCGGCGAGTTTATCTGAGATCTCGACGAACGGCTCTTTGACCAGCTCGTTGAGATAGGGGATATTGCGCGTGATCGTGCCGGAACACCAGTGCTCGGTGAGACTCGATGTGCAGAGCACGTACGGGTACTCGTCGGGCGTTCCGATCTTTTGCAGTTCGGGCACGCGCGGATAGATGACGCAGGGGTTGAATTGTGTGCGCTGTCCTTCGTTCATCATGTTCTTCGTCGGGCTCTCAACCGGTTCGTAAAACTCAGGCAGAGGACCGTCAACGGGAACGTAGGAGTGATCGCGCGTCTCGCCGTTCTCAACGTCGCTGTACTCAGCGGCAAAGAGGCGGGCGATGCCCTCGCCGTTCATGCGGAACGGCTTCTGTCCGCCCGGGGTGTTCGGTCCCTGCGTGCGGTCGCCGACATCGGGGACATCGTAGCCGTCCCACATGCCCTTTTTCTCGTCCCACCAGACGAGTTTCTGCCCCGGCCGCACCGGTTTGCCGTTCTCGTCACAGGAGGCTCGGTTATACAGCATGTGAATGTTGTCCGGCCAGACCCAGGCGAAGTTCGGATAGATGCCCATGCCGCCCTCGTCCTCCTGCCCGCGGCGCCGCGCCATATGGACGCCGTCGCCGTAGACACCGGTGAAGATCCACATGCCCGCCATCGTCGTGCCGTCGTCGCGGATCTCGCGAATGCCGCGCAGGAGATGGCCGTCCTTTAGATCGTAGCCGTTGCATTCCTTCATGACGTTTTCGACGTAGGTCTGTCCGTCCTCGGGGTCGCCGTAGTTCCACGTCATCATTTTGATCACGTTGTCTTTCGGATCGGTCGAATCCTTGTAGAGTTCGACGATGCGTTTCCACAGTTTGTCGCAGATCCAGTAATCGGGACGCGAATCGTTCGCGAGGTCGGGACCTTTCATGCGCCATTGGATCATGCGCATGGAGTTCGTCATCGTGCCGCAGCGCTCGAGATAGGAGCCCGCCGGCAGGAAGATGACCTCGGTGTTGATGTCCGCGGGATTATCGCCTGGACGCTCCCAGAACGCCGCCGTCTCGTTGACGAAGACGTCCTGCACGATGAGCGTGTCGATGCCCTTGAGCCCCTTGTTGACGATGGTGAGGTTCGCATTCGTCATCTGCGGGTTCTGACCGCAGACGTAGATCGTCTTGACCTTTCCCTCCATCGCCTTCTCGAACATGACGTACATGGAATCGTTATGCGTGCCGTTGCGGATCGGGAGCGCGTTGAACATATAGTCGTTCGCCGCCGTCGCCGCGTCGCCGAACCACGCTTTGAGGAGGTTCTTGAGAAATTTCGCGCGGAACGTACCGTTGTGGTGCGTCCACTTCGCGAGCGTATCGTCCGTGTGCGTTGGGTACGAAAGGTACGCGGGATAATACTGGAACATGATGCCGTAATCGGTCGAGGATTGTACGTTCGGCTGCCCGCGCATCGCGTCGATGCCGCCGCCCGAGACGCCGATGTTGCCCATGAGGAGCTGGATGATGGTGAAGCAGCGCAGATTCTCCACACCGACCGTGTGCTGCGTCATGCCAAGCGCATACATCATAACCGTCGGCGTAATGGTGGAGAACAGCTCCGCGGCTTTCTTAATGTCCGCCTCGGGCATCCCCGTGATCGCCGCCGCCTTTTCGAACGTATAGCGTTGGAAATGTTCTGCGAGACGATCCATGACGGTGTTCTTTGCCGCCATGCTGCTCGCCTTCATCGGTTTGCCGTTCGCATCGACTTGATAGCCCCATGTCTCTTTGTTATAAGTCCGTGTTTTTTCGTCGTAGCCGGAGAAAATACCGGCGTCAAATTCGTAATCGTCGCGCAGGAGACAGAAGGCGTTCGTGTTCCGCCGCAGATAATCGGCATCGTATTTTTTGTTCTGGATGATGTAGTTGATGATAGCGCCGAGGAAGACGATATCCGTCCCCGGACGAAGCTGGAAGAAGTGATCCGCAACGCGGGATGTGCGCGTATAGCGGACGTCGACATGGACGACGATGGCGCCGTTGTCGCGCGCCTCCATGACGTTCTTCATCGCCATCGGATGGCATTCCGCCATGTTTGACCCTTCGATCCAGATCAGCTTCGCGTGTTTCAGATTGTACCACGAGCCGGTCATCGCGCCGCGGCCAAACGCGGCGTTCAGCGCGGGCGGCGTGGTCGCGTGGCAAACGCGCGTCTGATTGTCGATGTAGACGACGCCGAGCGCGCGCGCCATCTTGATGAGCTGATAGCACTCCTCATTGTTGACCTGCGAGCCGCCGATGAAGGCGATGGCGTCCGTGCGGTTGCTCATGAACTTGTAGCCGTTCGCTTCGTCTTGACCGACCCAGTGCTCGTCACGCGCCTTCTTCAGCGCGCGTGCCGCGCGGTCGATGGCCTCCTCCCAGCTGATCTCCACCCACCGGTCGCTGCCGGGCGCGCGGTACATCGGACTCTTCGGCCGCTCCGCCGAGTTTGGGATGTGTCCGTAACCAAGCCCCTTCGGGCATAGTCCCCCGCGGTTCACCGGATGATCCGGCGCCCCTTCGAGATTGATGAGTTTCCCCTCTTTGACGTAGCCGAGCGTACCGCAGCCGCAGCCGCAGAAGTGACAGACGGAGGTAAATTCGCGTCCCCCCGACAGCTTATACGTCTGTGCAGCCGCTTTCACAGGGGCAACGTCGAGTCCGAGACTCGCCAGAGCCAGCCCGACGCCGCTTAGCCCGGTGGCTTTTAAAAAGTCACGTCTGCTAAAGTTCATCGTGATTCTCCTTTCTCATCGGCGGATGTGCCGCCGATAGGCTCCCCTAAACCTGAATGAATCTATCTATGAAATCGGGGCTTGCCCGTTTTCACCAATGTTAGGCAAGCGCAACGCGCTCCGGGTTCGCATATACACAGAACGAACCGGGCGCCATGCGCGCGGCAAGCGTGATGCCGAGTTTCTTTGCAATCGAGAGCGAGAGCGTCGTCGGGACGGATTTTGCCGCGACCGTTGAGATGCCCATGCGCCCGAGCTTTAACATCATCTCGGACGAGCACCGCCCGCTGAAGATGATGATTTTATCGGAAATTTCCACATGATTACGTAAAGCCCAGCCGTAGAGTTTATCAAAGACGTTGTGCCTGCCGATGTCCTCACGGAAGACAAGGATTTTCTCATTCTTTTGATCGTAGATGACGCCGCTGTGGACGCCGTTCGTCGTGTCGTGGGTTTTGGACAGCTCCGAGAGGAGCGTGTCCGCCGTCTTTAGGATGTCGCGCGCGCGAAAATGCACATCACGCGGACGCTCGAAGATTTCCTCCGGACGCAGTTTGAGTATCTTTCGTGCGGAGAAGTAGCGCGGATGCTTGACCGCCTCCGCCGCCCATGCCTGCGCGTCCGCTGTCGTCTCTACGGAGGCGTGCAGCCCCTCTGCGTCGACGGTGAGCGCAGTCACGTCGTCCGCTGTGCGGATGCGCCCCGTCTGCGCGAGCATACCGATCACGAGATCCTCGTAGTCGACGGGCGAGCAGAACGCCGTCGTAAACGGCGCGCCGTTCAGTGTGATGTCGAAGAACACTTCCTCCGAGGTGTATTTATGGTCGGGGACAAAGTCGTTGTCCTCCGATACATAACGGATCACGGGTACGTCGATATATTCGCTGCGCTGCAGTTCCATGTCCATCTCCCCCATTGTCGTCTTGTCACATCGTTAGAAACATTGCTCCGTCCGCACCGTAGAGCGGACGCCCCATGAGGAACAGTGCGAGCCGCTCCGCCGTCTCCGGGTCGTCGAGATCCGCACGCAGGATCTCCTGCTCCGGCGGCAGCTCCGCCGCTGAAAAAGCTCTGCCGTCCGCCGCATTTTTCACAAAAAGCACCGCTGTCTGCGCGTCGACGAGCGGTTCTCCCTTCCCACGATAGAGACTGACTATAGGAAAAGTCCCGCGTGATCGGCTTTCCGTGATATATAGTTCTACACTATGGATTTTGGCGGCAATATCCCCCAGATTTTCTCGTACTTGCGTCTTCTGTAAAATGAAGTATCCGTCCGGCGCGCTGACCGCGACCGCAGACGCGCCCGCCGCCGTAAATCGGTCGGTGTCCTTTCCCTTCGTATCGAGTTGGAATCCGTGTGCGTCGCTCTTGATGACCGCAATGCGGATGTCGTGCGCGGCGAGCCGCGGGATGAGCCGCTCGATGAAGGTTGTCTTGCCCGTCCCCGAGGCGGGCGCGGCGACCGAGAGCATCGGCACGGCGCGCCGCTCGTTCGCAATGCGTCCGAGCGCGAGCCGGTAGGCGGCGGGCGTGTTCACGTTGAAGAACAGCCCCGCATCGACCGTAAGCGGCAGTTCCTTGATGGCGAGTTCCCGGAGGATGATGCCGAGCTTGCGGTCGCCGCGTGCGATGCCTGCCGCAAACGCCGTCCCCGCTTCCCTGCGGTAGAGCGCGGCGAGCGGCTGCCAATAGCCGAGCAGCGTCGGCAAAACGACTTGGCGATCCCCGTGCGCCTCGGACAGCAGTGCGCGCACGAGATCAAAATCGTAAAACGGCATATCGCCCGAGAGGACGAGCGCCCACTCCGCCGTCATCACCGCAAGCCCCGCCGCAATCGCGGCGGCGGGTCCCTGCGCGGGGCGTTCGTCGACGGCGAGCCGCGCGCCGAACGCCGCCGCGACGGCACGCAGCTCCTCCGTCTCGCCCTCCGCCGCGAGGATGATCTCACGGAATCCCGCCGCGCGTCCCTTGCGGAGCATGCGCGCGAGCAGGGTCTCACCCGCTAGATCGAGAAATCGCTTGTCGCGTCCCATACGCGTGCTCCTGCCGCCCGCCGCGACGATGAGCGTAATATCCGAGAGATTCATCGCGCACACTCGCCCGTATCGCCGCGCAGGATCTCAATGCCGTGCCGGAGTTCCGGCAGGATGAACCCGAGGCATTCACGCACCGCCTTCTCACTGCCGGGCAGGTTGACGATGAGCGTGCGCTTGCGGATGCCCGCCGCCGCGCGCGTGAGCATGGCGCGATGCGTGATCTGCATGGAGAGCGCCCGCATCGCCTCGGGGATGCCGGGCGTCTCGCGCTCGATGACCGAGCGCGTCGCCTCGGGCGTCACGTCGCGCACGGAAAATCCCGTGCCGCCCGTCGTGAGGACGAGCGCGACGCCGCGATCCGACCAGAGCGTGAGTTCGCGCGCGATCGCTTCCTTTTCATCCGGCACGATGCCGTGTCCCGCGACAGCGTAGCCCGCCTCCGTCAGCATCTCGCGGATGGCGGCGCCGCTCTTATCCTCGCGCTCGCCGCGCGATCCCTTGTCGCTCGCTGTGAGCACCGCCGCGTCGAGCAGAATTTTATCCGTCGTCAGCTCGAGCTCGTCGCCGACCGTCACCCAGCCGCCGTGCAGGACGCGTGCAAAGACACCTTCACGCGGCATGATACAGTCGCCGACCTGATGAAATATTTGGCAGTGGCTATGGCACTCCTTGCCAATCTGCGTGATCTCGAGGAATACATCGCCCACGCGCAGGCGCGTCCCGATCGGCAGTTCCTTGAACCGGAATCCCTCGGCGACGAGGTTCTCCCCGAACGCGCCGAAGTCCACATCCGCCCCGCGCGCGCGGAAATCATCGATCTCGCCGAGCCCGAGGAGGCTCACCTGACGATGCCAGTCCCCCGCGTGCGCGTCGCCGTCCATGCCGTGCTCCGTGACGAAGAACACGCGGTCGAGCGCGTGTTTCTGCGTGCCGCGCTTCTCACTGATGCAGAGCGCCCGGATTTTTCCCATATTAACCTCCCACCTGATACATGGCGCGCCGATCGCGCGTCGCCGTGTCGCTTTCAAAATAATGTTCTTCGGGCTTTTGCCAAACGGCGTTTCGAACCGCCGCCGCAAGCTCCGTATCCGTCGCTCCGCCGCGCAGGAGCGCGCGTGTGTCGAGCCCCGCATTGCTGTAGAGGCAGAGTTTTAGGAATCCCTCCGCCGTCAGGCGCACACGATTGCAGGTACTGCAAAATTTGTGCTCCATCGCGTCGATGAAGCCGATGCTCCCCGTAAATCCCGCAGGGCGCACATAGGCGGCGGGACCCATCGGCACCGCGCGCGCGCCGTGTGCGCCGTCTCCCACGGGAAGGAGCGCGCCGAACGCGGATCTCAGCCGCGCCCGCACCTCGTCCATCGGCACGCCGCGGTAGCCCGCCGTGCGCGCACAGCCGATCGGCATCAGCTCGATGAAGCGGACGCTCACGGCATGGTCGCGCGCAATCGCGGCGATCGCCGCGATCTCGTCATCGTTAACGTCCGCGATCGGCACGCAGTTGAGCTTCACCGTAATGCGCCGCTCCGCCGCCAGCCGCTCGAGCGACTCCATCACGCTGCCGAACAGCGGACGCCGCGTGATGGAGAAGAACTTGCCCCCGTCGAGCGTGTCGAGACTGAGGTTCACCGCGTCCAGTCCCGCCGCGACGAGATCGTCCAGCATCGCGCCGAGGAGCACGCCGTTCGTCGTCACCGCGACCGTCTCGATGCCGGGGATTTCCTTTAAGCCCCGCACGAGCGTCACGATGTCGCGCCGCACGAGCGGCTCGCCGCCCGTCAGGCGCACCTTGCGGATGCCGAGCGCCGCGAGCGCGCGCACGTCGCGCAGGATCTCTTCATAGGAAAGAATGTCCTCATGCGCGAGTTTCTTCACTCCATGTGCGGGCATACAGTAACGGCAGCGCAGATTGCAGCAGTCCGTCACAGAGATGCGCAGATATTCAATTTTGCGTTCAAATCGATCCCGCATAATAATCCCCTGTATCTAAGCTCAAAGGAGCACGACGTCCACCGTTGTCCCGACGGCGAGCGGCGGTGTCCCCTCCGGCACGTCGACGAACGCGTCGCAGCCTGCCGCGGAATAGAGTGTCCCCGACTCATGCTGGTCGGGCAGATAGACCAGCCCGTCGTCTCCCATGCGCGCGCGCAGGAAGCGCCGCCCAAGGCATTCCTTTGGGAACGCGTCGGCGAGCTTTGCCCGTATGCGACGCAGCTGTACCTCTGTGCGCCCCTGCATCCGCGCGAGCACGGGGCGCGCAAGCAGCTCGAACGTCGCATACGCCGCGAACGGGTTGCCCGAGAGCGCGATGCCGAGCATCTCGCCGCGCGTGTAGGCGATCGCGGGCGCGCCCGGCTTCATATTGACCCGCCAAAAGATGCGCTCCGCCCCCATCGCCGGCACGACACCGTGCATGATGTCCTTCTTGCCGACGGAGACGCCCCCCGTCGTGAGGAACAGATCGATCCCCTCCGCGTGCGCCGCGATTTCGCGCGCCGCCTCCTCCACGTCGTCTGGCAGGATGCCGAGCACGACCGGATCGAGCCCGAGTTCCTTCAGCCGCGCCGCGATGAGGAAGAGATTGCTGTTGTAAATTTTCCCGGGGCGCAGCGGCTCACCGGGCGGCAGGAGCTCGTCGCCCGTGCTCGCCACCGCCACACGCGGACGGCGATAGACCGCCGCCTCCGTATGCCCTTGGCTCGCGAGCACCGCGAGATCCGCCGCGCGGAGCGTCTGTCCCTTCCGAATAATATGCGTGCCTGCGCGCACATCCTCGCCCGCGTCGCAGTAATTCTCATGCGCGCGCAGGGGGAACGGCACGAGAATCGCGTCCCCGCCCTCCCTTACATCCTCCTGTCGGATCACGCAGTCACAGCCCGCAGGAATCGCGCCGCCCGTCATGATGCGGACAGTCTCGCCCGCACCGACCGTGCCCGCGTAGAACTCGCCCGCACACTCCTCGCCCACGACGCGCAGACGCACAGGGCGCTCCGCCGTCGCCCCCGCGACGCACGCCGCGGCAAAGGTATAGCCGTCGAGCGGCGAGCGGTCGAACGGCGGATTGGAGATCGCCGCATAGACGTCCTCCGCCGCCGTGCGTCCCGCCGCCTCCATGAGTGGCACACGCTCGGTCTGCGGTGTCTTTACATACGAGAGCAGCACCTCAACGGCGTGCTCGAGTTCCAAAAGTTCCATTGCAGCGCCTACTTTCCAAACGGACAGACGGGATAGTGACAGACCTTGCACTCCATGCACAGCCCGCCGATGCCGAGCCGGCGAATCTGACGCCGCGTCCACTCGCTCCCTGCCACAACGCGCGGCAATACGATGTCAAAGATGGTCGCGGGCGAGTACATCACGCAGCCCGGCAGTCCCATGATGGGCACCTGCCGCCCCTCTTTTTCATAATACGAGAGCATGAACATCGCGCCCGGGAGTACGGGTGCGCCGTAGGTCACGACGCGCGCCCCCGTCGCCTTGATCGCGGCGGGCGTGCGGTCATCGGGATCGACGCTCATGCCGCCCGTGCAGAGCACCATGTCCATGCCCATGTCGAGCAGCTCCGCGATCGCCGCGCGCGTGTGCTCCGTTCCGTCGTCCGAGAGACGGTGCTCGTCCACACGCAGCCCGAACGCGCGCAGCTTACTGTCAAGCACGGGCGTAAACGTATCCTTGATGCGCCCATGGAACACCTCGGAGCCTGTCGTCACGACGCCGACTTTCATTTTTCTGTATGGCAAAAGGCGCAGCAGCGGCTCATTGCCCGCCGCAACGCGTACCTGTTCCATAATTCCTTTTTCAATCACAAGAGGGATGACGCGCATCCCTGCGAGCTTTGCCCCCGCCTTCACCGGGTAATGCTGCGCGATCGTCGCGATCATCACGTCGTCGATGTCGTTCACCGCGTCAAGACGCTCCTCGTCGAGCTCAAAAACGCCGTCGACCGTCGCCTTCAGCTCGATCTTGCCCTCTTTCGGCTCGCTCGCCGTCATGTGCTCGTTTTGACAAAGATCGCGCAGGATCGCCGCCGCATCGTTCTCGTGCAGCATCCGCTCGTTCTCTTCCCACACATAGAGATGCTCCTTGCCCAGCCGCAGGAGCACGGGAATGTCGTCCAGCCGGATCACATCGCCCTTGCGGAACCGCGCGCCCTTCGTCCTGCCGCGCACAATCTCGGTAATGTCATGGCAAAGCGTCATACCGACCGCATCCTGCACACGCACCTCACGCATAGTCTCCCCCCGTTCCGTCGGTGCCGGCATCCGCGCGCCCCTATTCGCACAAATGCCGCAATATAATACACAGTTCGAACGAATCTAGAGCGACTCGTTTCAAATTAATATCTAGTTAAAACTCATTCTCACTTATACATTCTTTTTATTGATTATAGCACATCAAATAAATTTTCTCTATGACTTTTTTCACAGCAACCGTGCAAAATAACTAGAATAATTTTGCCTCTGAGCCGGCTCTCACAGTGTTTCTTTTCCATGAAAGTGACAAAAGGCATTGATTTTCTCCCACCACTAGGATATGATGAACACATTAGAACGGAAAGGAGGAGCATCATGCCGAATCTAACGCATTTCGACGAGCACGGCGCCGCCGTCATGGTCGACGTGAGCGGCAAGGAAACGACGCACCGCGAAGCCCTCGCGACGGGCATCATCCGCGTGAGCGAGGCGGTCTATGCCGCCATCGAGGGCGGCACGGCGGCAAAGGGCGACGTCCTCGGCGTCGCGCGCATCGCGGGCATCATGGCGGCAAAGCGCACGTCGGACACGATCCCGCTCTGCCACCCGCTGCCGATCTCGAAATGCACCGTCGACTTCACGCTCACGCGCGATCCGCAGCCGATCGTCCGCGCCGCCGCGACCGTCAAGGTCACGGGCGAGACGGGCGTCGAGATGGAAGCCCTGCACGCCGTCAGCGTCGCGCTGCTGACCGTCTACGACATGTGCAAGGCGATCGACAAGCGCATGGAGATCACGGACATCCGCCTCGAACGCAAGTCCGGCGGCAAGAGCGGCACATTCATCCGCTGACTACAGTCCCCACGGGGAACTCCGAGCAGGACGGCTCTACGGCACGGCTACGAGCTCCTGCCTGACGCACGCGCGTCACGGGGTATGGGAGGAAACCCTCATGCCTACCTATTTTTGTAAAGGAGTATACCAAATGAACCTGAACATCAAGAAAATGCTGACCGTCGCCGTCGCTTCGACGGCACTGCTCGCCGCAGGCTGCGGCGGCGGAGGCAACAAAGCCGCCGACGCGCCGAAGAAAGCCGCCGAGAACGTCGAGCTGCAGGTCTCCGCGGCGGCGAGCCTCACAGACGCCATGAAGGACCTCGCCACGATGTACGAGAAGGATCACTCGAACGTGAAGCTCGTCTATAACTTCGGCAGCAGCGGCGCGCTCCAGCAGGCGATCGAAAACGGCGGCGCCGCCGACGTATTCGTCTCCGCCGCACAAAAGCAGATGAACGCGCTCGATGAGAAGAAGCTCCTCGCCGACGGCACGCGTGTCGACCTCCTCATCAACGACGTCGTCCTCATCACGGCGAAGGACAGCAAGCTGAACCTGCCCGACTTTAAGGCAGTGCTCGATCCCGCAGTCAAGCACATCGCGCTCGGCGAGCCGAAGGGCGTCCCCGTCGGGCAGTACAGCGAAGAGGTCTTTACGAAGCTCGGCATCCTCGATCAGGTCAAAGAGCGTGCCGTCTACGGCTCCGACGTCCGTCAGGTGCTCGCATGGGTCGAGACGGGCGACGCGGACTGCGGCGTCGTCTACGCAACGGATGCAGCCGTCTCCGATAAGGTAAAGGTCGCCGCCGTCGCCCCCGCCGACACGCACAAGCCCATCGTCTACCCCGCAGCCGTCCTCAAGGATGCGCCGCATATGGAAGCCGCGAAAGAATTCCTCACATTCATTCAATCGGATGCAGCGAAGGAAGTCTTTAAGAAATACGGCTTCACCGTGAAATAATGACGGACGAAACACTCTCACCGCTCGTCATATCGCTCCAGGTCTCGGGGCTGGCGACCGTGATCACATTCTTCGTCGGCATCGCGCTCGCATGGGGCGTCCTGCAGATTCGCAGCCGCTTTGCGAGCACCGCCGCCGACGCGATCATCACACTCCCGCTCGTCTTGCCGCCGACCGTCGTCGGATTCTTCCTCCTGCTCTTTCTCGGAAAGCGCAGTACCATCGGGAGTTTCCTCCTCTCGCTTGACCTGCCGCTCGTCTTTACATGGCGCGCGGCGGTCATCGCGGCGGTCATCGTGAGCCTGCCGCTCATGTACCGCACGGCGCGCGGCGCCTTCGAGGCGATCGACCGGAACATGATCCACGCGGCACAGACGCTCAGCGTCAGCAATTGGCGCATCTTTTGGCGCATCGTCCTGCCGAACGCGCGCCACGGCATCCTCGCGGGGCTCGTCCTCTCGTTTGCCCGTGCGCTCGGCGAGTTCGGCGCGACCATCATGTTCGCCGGCAACATTCCGCGGCACACGCAGACGATGTCGACCGCGATCTACGCGGCGGTGCAGGCAAACGACTACGACCTCGCGTTTCGCTGGGCGATCG
Source organism: Selenomonas sp. oral taxon 137 str. F0430 (assembly GCF_000183625.1). Classification (NCBI taxonomy): domain Bacteria; kingdom Bacillati; phylum Bacillota; class Negativicutes; order Selenomonadales; family Selenomonadaceae; genus Selenomonas; species Selenomonas sp. oral taxon 137. Next base: position 68,725 of record NZ_AENV01000014.1, on the reverse strand, counting down.
TCATCTCGCTCTTTTCACTCGTCTTTATCGGCGCCATGAACCTCTATCTCAAGAGTGAGGTGCGCTGATGGAGCTGATTGTAAACATCGAGAAAAAGCTGCGTGATTTCACGCTGCGAACGGATTTCACACTCGGGGACACGACCCTCGCCCTCCTCGGCGCATCGGGCAGCGGCAAGAGCATGACGCTCAAATGCATCGCGGGACTTGAACACCCGGACAGCGGACGCATCGTCCTGAGCGGGCGCACGCTCTTTGACAGCGCGCAGGGCATCGACCTCCCGCCGCAGCAGCGGAACGTCGGCTACCTCTTTCAGAACTACGCCCTCTTTCCGAACATGACCGTGCGCGAGAACATCGTCTTCGCGCTCACGGGCACGGACGCGGAAAAGGAGCGCATCTTCACCGAAAACGTCGCGCGTTTCTCCCTGCACGGGCTTGAAAACGCCTATCCCGCTGGGCTCTCCGGCGGACAGCAGCAGCGCGTCGCATTCGCGCGCATCCTCGCGCGCGGCGCGGAGATCCTGCTCCTCGACGAGCCACTCTCCGCGCTCGACACGCATCTCAAATGGCAGATCGAGACCGCCCTGCGCGAGATACTTACCGCGCAGGACATCTCCGCCATCCTCGTCACGCACGACCGCGACGAAGCGTTCCGCATCGCGCAGGAGATCGCAACCGTCGACCGCGGGACACTCACCCCGCCGATGGATAAGCACGCCCTTTTCAAAAGTCCGGGCACGCGTGCCGCGACCACCCTCACGGGATGCAAGAACATCTCCGCCGCGTGCCGTTTGGACGACAGACACATCGGCGCGATCGACTGGGGCGTCACGCTCGCCGTGCCGCAGGAGACCGCGGATCACCTCGAGGACATCCGATCCGTCGCCATCCGCGCGCACTATATGAGCATCGCCGAAACCGGCGCGGGGAACACATTCCCCGCCGCCGTCACCGAGATCATCGAGAGCACATTCTCCTACATCGTCATGCTCCGATTCGCCTCGGACATGAAGAGCATCCGCTGGGAAGTGGACAAACCCATTTGGGCAGAGCACCCGCTGAGCCTCGGCGACATCGTCCCGTTCCGCCTCCCCGCCGAACATCTCATGCTGCTGCGGGATTAGTGGGATCGCAAAAAAACGGCCGTACGAATGCATTTTGTGCTTTCGTACGGCCGTTTTTCCTGTGTTTTTATCTTACAACTCTGAGCATACTGCTCTGCACATAACAAGAAGCAAGTTCCTCGGCGGACGGTGCTTCCCCGCGTGCGCAGAGATTGAGATACCGCCGGACATCGACACAGCTGATGCGTCCGCCGGGGAGAAAGCTCCCCGTGTCGCAGGCGATGATGTTGTTGGGGAGAAAAAGTGGTGTATTGCCGCCGCGCGGCATGGACTGTGTGGGGGTATGCCCGACGACGACAAGCTCTTTGCCGCGGTAGTTTTCATAAAACGAGTCGCGTATCCAGAGGAGATCGCGTGCCGTCTGCTTTTTCTGCGCAGGATTAATGCCCGCATGGACAAAGAGGATGCGCTGTTCTTCATAGAGTGCACGAAAATAGAGAGGACGTGATTTCACAAATTGGATGAGTTGCTCTGCAGGCTCTTCCCGCATCGTACGGAGTTGGTGATAGGTCGTTCCCCCACCATTTGAAAGCCATATATCTGTCGGATCAAATCCGTCTCGCCCATTCTGAGTCAAATAGTGCAGCATCATCGCTTCGTGATTACCAAGCAATGCATAGACATTCTCATAACGTTCGGTAACCCTTTGCACGAAGGTCAGTACATCAAGGGGTTTTGGACCGCGGTCAATATAGTCTCCTAGAAAAACAAGCAAATCCCGCGTATCATCAAAATCTACTTTCTTCCACAGCTCACGCAGCCGCTGTATATCGCCATGAATATCACCAACAGCTAAAATCCGCTGAAAATCCATAAGATCCCCCTTTATATAGAGTCACTTCCTCTAGGAACCCCTTGATCGAAGTGAGCGGAATTATCTCTCTTGTGTGTATAGATGCATAGCTAGAAGCTGTCACTTCATTACGCCGTACGAAACTCGGCTATACTTCCCTCCCACGACTTCAAAAAAGCCCAACCGCTCAAACTCTCCGCTCTCCCTACGCTCCTTCATAACGACACGGCGGCGGGCGACACGGCGCGCTTCGGCGACGGTCTCAGGTGTGAGGGCGCGCATGTCGGCGCGCGCGCGCAGGGCGTTCATGCCCGCGCTTTCATGCAGGGGACAACGGAACATGGGGTCAAAATAAACGACGTCATAGCTGCCCGCCGCCTGTTCCCGCAAATAGGTCAATGCGTCCGTGGCGCAGACTGTGATGCGCCGCATGGCGGCGTGCATGTCATAGTTGTCCCCGGTGGCATGGGCAAGCCCGTCGCCGATGACCGCGGCGATGAGGGGGCTCGATTCGAGTGCGGTGACGCGCCCCGTCTCGCCGGCGGCATAGCTCTCGACAATGGCATCCGCGCCCGTGCCGAGCGTGCAGTCGAGCACATGCATTCCAGCGCGGAGATCGAGCGCGGCAACGAGGTGATCCCCCTGCCCGCGCATGAGGTTCTTGATGCGCAGATGCGACATTCCGGGGTGAAAAAATAATTCCCCCGACGCCGTGTCGAGGGTAAGGCGTCCGCTCCGCGCGACGAGGACGTTTCCGACGCCGTAGCGGACGCGCAGATCGCCCAAGGAATCGCTCCCGCGCGGTACGTTCGGGATGCCAAGCCGCTCTGCCGTCTCCGCCGCGAGCCGCCTGTTCGCCTCGGTATATTTATGTCCCCGCCGCACGGTCGTCACAACGGCGTCGACGCGCGCCATCATAGGTTGAACCCCGTGCGTTTGAACATCTTCGCGAGGTCGGTCGTATCGAATGTGAGAATCGTCGGGCGTCCGTGCGGGCAGGTGAAGGGGAACGGGGTCGTGCGGAGTTCTTCGAGCAAAATCTCCATTTGGCGAAAACTCAGCTCCTCGCCCGCCTTGATCGCGGCGCGGCACGCCATAGTCGCAAGCCCCGCCTGCCGCAGCTCCGCGGGCGTCGCCGCGTGCAGCTCGCCGAGGGAGACGAGGATCTCTCGAATGACGTCCTCCGCCTCGTCCGTCGGCACGTCGGCGGGCGACTCGGTCAGGCGGTACTCGCGATCGCCCGCAGGTTCCATCCGAAAGCCGAGCCGGGAAAAGAGCTCCGCGTTCTCTTCAATATATTGCATCTCGCGCGCGTCAAAGGAGAGAATCGCGTGCACGAGCATCTGCTGCGAGGGAATCCCCTCTGCAAGCGCACAAAACCGGTCAAAGAGGATGCGCTCGTGCGCGGCGTGCTGGTCGATGATGTAGAGTGCGCGTGTGCTCTGCGCAACGATGTAGGTGAGATCGACCTGTCCGATGGGGATGAGCCCGCTCTCGATCGTCCCCGCGGGCGCAGGTTCCGCACGGTACGCGCCCGGGGATTCCTCCGCCATCAGCGCGGCACGTTCCTCACTGCGCGCTCTGCCGACAATATCCTGTACGCTGCGCAGGTCAGCGCTCGCCGCGCGCTGTGCCGCCTCGTGAACGGTCTGCGCGGGCATCGCGGTCGGTGCGTAAGTGTGCGGTACGGACGCGGGGGGCGGTGTGACGGGCATCCGTAGCGGCATGGATTCATAGTGAAATTTCGGCTTTTCGACGGCGGCGGCAATCGATGCCGTTTCGCCCGCCGCGCCGCGCACGGCGCCCTGGACAGTCTTGTAGACCGCCTTAAAGATGCGCCCCTCGTCCTCGAATTTCATCTCCGTTTTCTGCGGGTGCACGTTCACGTCGATCGTGCGCTGCGGCACCTCGATGCGCAGCACGGCGAGCGGAAAGCCCATCTTCGGCACGAGGGCGCGGTATACGTTGTCGATTGCCTTGGCAATCGCGCGGTTTTGGATCGTGCGCCCGTTGACGATGTAGGTCTGCCACGCGCGGCTGCTGCGAATCATGGAGGGTTTTGAGATATAGCCCGTGATGCGGATGTCTCCCGCCTCGTCCGTAAAGTCGAGCGGGATGAGCGCCCCCGCGGCGTCGCCGCCGTAGATGCTCTCGATTGCGCGGCGCAGGCTGTCGTCGCCCGCCGTCATAAGCGTGAGCCGGTTGTTGTTGACGAAGCGGAACGCGATGTCGGGGCGCGAGAGCGCGAGCATGATCACATAGTCGCTGATCTTGCCTGCCTCCGTGCGATCCATCTTGAGAAATTTTTTCCGCGCGGGTGTGTTAAAGAACAGATCCTCCACGCGCACGGTCGTCCCGACGTCGCAGCCCGCATCCTCGATCTCGGTCGTCTTGCCGCCAAGGATCTCGACGCGCGTCCCGAGGTCGGCATCCGCCGTGCGTGTAATGAGGGAAAAGCGCGACACGGACGCGATCGTCGGAAGCGCTTCGCCGCGAAATCCGAGCGTGCCGACGGTCTGCAAATCCGCGACGGTCGAAATCTTGCTCGTCGCATGGCGCAGGATCGCGGTCTCGGCATCGGGGCGTTCCATGCCGCGCCCGTTGTCCGTGACGCGGATAAAGCTCGTGCCGCCGCCCATGATCTCTATCTCTATGGCGGTCGCGCCCGCGTCGATGGCGTTCTCCACGAGTTCTTTCACCACGGAGGCGGGACGCTCGACGACCTCACCCGCCGCGATCTTGTTGATGGTCGTATCGTCGAGGACATGAATCCGTTTCATCTCTCTCCCGCCTCCTTCCGTGCCTGCTCCTGCAGACGATAGAGCGTGTTCATCGCTTCGAGCGGCGTCATGGTCATCACGTCTAGCCCGCGCAGCTCCTCGAGCGTACCGCCCGCAAAAAGGGACGCCATGCCCGGCTCCTCCGCCGCGATCGGCAGATCCGTCTCCGGCTGCCCCGCCGCGGCTGCGGCGCGCTGCGTGACGGCGCACGCCTCAAGCGTGCCCAGAATCTCCTCAGCGCGCTCCGTGACCTTTGGCGGGAGTCCCGCGAGCCGTGCGACGTGGATGCCGTATGATTTGTCTGCCGCGCCCGCGACGATGCGGCGCAGGAACATGACGCCGCGCCCCTTTTCCCTCACGGCGATGCAGTAGTTGCGGATGCGCTCATTTGCCATCTCGGTCAGCTCGTGGTAATGCGTTGCAAAGAGCGTCTTTGCATGGATGCGCGTGTCGATGTGCTCCACGACGGCACGCGCGATGCTCATGCCGTCGAATGTGCTCGTGCCGCGCCCGATCTCGTCGAGAATGACGAGGCTGTCCCGCGTCGCCTCGCGCAGAATCTGCGCGACCTCGTTCATCTCAACCATGAACGTGCTCTGCCCGCTCACGAGGTCGTCGCTCGCCCCGATGCGCGTAAAGATGCGGTCGACGGGCGCGATCTCCGCCGACCGTGCGGGGACAAAGCTGCCGACCTGTGCCATGAGCGTGAGGAGCGCGACCTGCCGCATGTAGGTGGATTTGCCCGCCATGTTCGGCCCCGTGATGAGCATCGTCTCCGTTCCGCCGTGACTGAGGTGCGTGTCGTTCGGCACGAAGAGATCGCGTTCGAGCAGACGCTCCACGAGGGGGTGCCGCCCGTCCTTGATGATGATCTCGCCGTCCGATGCGGGGCGGATCACGGGGCGCACATAGCGGTACGATGCCGCCGCCTCCGCCATGCTTTGAAGGACGTCCACGCGCGCGATCATGCGGGCGACGTTCTGAATGGGAACAAGCCGCTCCTTGACCCGATCGCGCAGCTCTGCGAAAAGGCTGTACTCGAGCGCAACGATCTTCTCCTGCGCGCTGAGGATCTTCGTCTCGAACTCTTTGAGTTCCTCGGTGATGAACCGCTCCGCATTCGCGAGGGTTTGTTTCCGAATGTAGTCCGCAGGTACGCGGTCGCTGCCGCTGTGGCGCACCTCGATGTAGTAGCCGAACACCTTGTTGTAGCCGATTTTGAGCGTCTTGATGCCCGTGCGATCCCGCTCGTGCTCCTCCATCTCCTGCAGGAGCGACTTGCTGTCGTGTGAAAAGCGATGCAGCTCGTCAAGCTCGTCACTGTATCCCATGCGGATAATGCCGCCGTCGCGCACGGAGAGTCCCGGCTCGTCGACGATCGCCGCCATAAGCAGTTCACGCAGGTCGTCAAAGGTCTCTATCCCCTCTGCCGCACGCGTCAGCAGGCGGCTCTTTGCCCCCGAGAGCGCCGCACGCACGCCGGGTAGCGCCGCGAGCGACACGCGCAGGGCGACGAGGTCGCGCGCATTCGCGGCCTGCGTTTCGATGCGCGTGAGCAGGCGCTCAAAGTCGTAGATCGAGCGCAGGAGCTCCCGCAGTTTGGCGCGCAGGGACGACGCGCTCACGAGCTCCGCCACCGCGTCGAGACGCGCATCGATGCGGTGCGGTGCGAGCAGCGGGTGCTCGAGCCACGACTTTAAGAGACGCGTCCCCATCGGCGTGCGCGTGAAGTCGAGTACGTCGAAGAGCGTATGCTTCTTGCCGCCGTCGCGCAGACTGCGCGTGATTTCGAGGTTGCGCAGTGTGTAGGTGTCGAGCTGCATTCCCGCCGCCGCATCGAGGAACGAGAGGCGGTTGATCTGCGAGAGATCCGCCATCACCGTCGCGTGCAGATAGCGCAGGAGCGCGGCAATCGCCGTGCGCGCGCCCGCGTCCGCGGGAATCTCCTCGGGCGGGAAATGGCGCGCAAGCAGTTCGTCATCGGCGTCCGGTGCAACAACGGTAATGGCACAGTGCGGCAGCCTCTGTACGGCAAAGGTGCGCACATCGTCCGCGACGGATAGCGGTTCGGTAAAGAGAAGCTCCGCCGCCGTCCGCCGGTACAGCTCGTCCTGTATCTGCTGCACGGCGGCGTCCCCCGTATAGACAGCGTAGAAGCACTCGCCCGTCGAGATGTCCGCCCCCGCGAGTGCATAGCACCCCGGTGCCGTCTCATGGATAAGGACGATGTAGACGTTGGCAGCGTCCTTGAGCTCCTCGCCGAGGAGAGCGGTGCCGGGCGTTACGACCTTGACCACCTCGCGCGGGGTCAGCCCCTTTGCCTTCGGATCGCCGATCTGCTCGGCGATGGCGACCTTGAATCCCTTTGCCACGAGCCGCGCGATGTAGCTGTCCGCGGCGTGATAGGGGACGCCGCACATGGGGTTCTTGTCGAGGTCACCGCTGCGGCTCGTGAGCGTCAGCCCGAGTTCCTTTGCCGCAATCTTTGCGTCGTCGAAGAACATTTCGTAGAAATCGCCGAGGCGGAAAAAGAGCAGTTCGCCCGGATGCGCCTTCTTTGCAGAGAGATATTGCTGCATCATCGGTGTGATATTCTGTGGCTCCACGGCGATCCTCCTTGTATTGTTCGTAAGTTTCTTTGGGAAATAATTGTCTGCGACTGCCCGCGAGGTTCGGCACGCATGATTTGTGCATTCCACACAGAGACGGTACGACACCGCACATCGAACCGTACTATATATTCTATGTGCATATTACGGCGAGGTCAACAGATTTCGCCCTTCAGCACCCACGTCTGCGCGCGGTCGATGCGGACATGGACGAAGTCGCCCGCCTGCTCCGTCCCGTGCGGAAAGAGCACGATCTTGTTCGTGCGCGTGCGCCCGCTCCACACGGCGGGATCGTTCTTGCTCTCGCCCTCCACCATGACCTCCAGCTCCGTGCCCGCGAGTTTTTCGTTAATGTCGCGGCTGATCTTATTTTGCTCCTCCATGAGGAGATTCAGGCGCGCGTGCTTCACATCGTCCGGCACCTGATCCTCCATGCGCGCGGCAGGCGTGCCGGAGCGCTTCGAGTAGAGGAACGTATATGCCGAGTCGTAGCGGATCTCGCGGAGGAAATCGAGAGTCGCGGCGAAGTCCTCCTCCGTTTCCCCCGGGAACCCCACGATGAGATCGGTCGTCAGGCTCGCCTCGGGCAGCGCCTCACGCACGCGGCGGACGCGCTCACGGTAGGACTCCACTGTGTAGACGCGGTTCATCGCCTTCAGGATGCGGTTGCTGCCGTACTGCACGGGGAGGTGGATGTGCTCGCAGAGATGCCGTCCGTTTCTAATGGTGTCGATGAGCTTATCGCTGATGTCCTTCGGGTGCGAGGTCATAAACCGCACGCGGCGGATGCCCTCTACCTCGTCCACCATCCGGAGGAGGTCGGCGAAATCCGCCGCCTTGTGATCCTTTCCATACGAATTGACATTCTGCCCGAGGAGCGTCACCTCGGTATAGCCCTCTGCGACCGCGCGGCGCACCTCCGCCACGACGTCCTCGGGCGTGCGGCTGCGCTCTCGCCCGCGCACATAGGGAACGATGCAGAACGTGCAGAAATTATTGCATCCGTACATGATCGGCACCCATGCCGAGAATTTTCCCCCGCGTGCGATGGGCAGATTCTCCGCGATCGTATTACCGATGACCGTATCGACGACGGGCGAGTGCTCCGCACGGATCTCTGCGATGATGCGCGTCAGCTCCTGCACCTTGCCCGTGCCGAGCACGAAGTCGATGTGCGGTGCGCGCTGCATGAGGTTGTCCCCTTCTTTTTGCGCCATGCAGCCTGCGATGCCGAAGATGAGGTGCGGATTGCGCTCCTTGAGCTTTTTGATCTCGCCGATTTTGCCGTAGACCTTGTCCTCCGCCGACTCGCGCACGCAGCAGGTATTGATGAGGATCACGTCGGCATCCGCCGTCTCCTCCGTCCGCGTGTAGCCGACCGATTGGAGCTGCCCCTCCATGCGTTCAGCATCGGCAATATTCATTTGGCAGCCGTAGACGAGTATCTTATAGCGACCTGTGGACATTCGTTTCGTTCACCCTAACACAGATAGTAAAAAAGTCCGGAAGAACTCTTCCGGACCGCGTTTCATATTGGAGGCGACACCCAGAATCGAACTGGGGATAAAGGTTTTGCAGACCTCGGCCTTACCACTTGGCTATGTCGCCGAATCATGGAGCGGAAAACGAGGCTCGAACTCGCGACCCCCACCTTGGCAAGGTGGTGCTCTACCACTGAGCTACTTCCGCATGATGCTTCACGCCGCGATACGCGACATGAGTTATTATAGCCACAATCCCTGCACCTGTCAACCCCAAAATACACCGCATCTATATTTGCGCCCCTCCTTCATAAAAATATGGTATGAACTGACATTTTTTACGCCGGAAAGAAAATATTTTTTGAAAATACTACCATAAATATTGCAGATTGATTTGACATGAGGCGCCAAGTCTGCAATAATGCAGTTTACCTGCTTTTTTGCCGCATGGTATCGGCGAAGAAGCACACTTCACATACAAAGGAGAAATGTTCTATGAGGGGACTCAGTATACACCCTCTGACAAAAAAAGATCTGATTACGTTCGGACTGATGATGTTCTCGATCTACTTCGGTGCGGGCAATCTCATCTTCGCGCCTGTACTCGGTCAGGCTGCCGGCGAGAATACGTTCGTTGCTATGCTCGGGTTCATGACAACGGGCATCGGTCTGCCGCTGCTCGGCATCACCGCGATTGCTCTGTGCGGCGGCGACTATGCCCCCCTCATTCGCAAGCGCACTTCGCCGTGGTTCGCGGCAATGCTGCTCGTCCTCCTCTATCTCATCATCGGGCCGCTCTTTGCGATGCCGCGTTCGGGCGCGGTTTCCTTTGAGATCGGTATTCGTCCCTTCCTCAGCGCAGACAATATCGCGCTTGGGCAACTGATCTACACGACCATCTTTTTCTCTGCGGCGCATTATCTTGCGCTGACGCCGAGCAAGATCGTCGACCGCGTCGGCAAGATCCTCACGCCCGCACTCCTCATCGTCCTCCTGATCCTATTCGTCCGCGCATTCCAAATGCCGCTCGGCGACATTCTTCCTGCAACAGGCAATTATATTGATGCGCCGTTCGCGCAGGGCTTTCAGGACGGCTATCAGACCATGGATCTGCTCGCCTCCATCGGCATCGGCGCACTCGTAGCGAATGCCATCCGGCTGCGCAGGGTCACCGACAGCCGTGCCATCGGACTGACGTGCCTGTGCTCAGGTCTCATGACAGTCATCCTCATGACTACTGTCTACGGCTCACTCGCCTACCTCGGTGCGACGAGCACCGCCGTCCTCAGTCACTCGGAGAACGGCGGTCAGCTGCTGTCCAATGCCGTCGGCATCTTCTTCGGTGCGGGCGGCAATCTGCTCCTCGCCGTCATCATCGGCCTCGCTTGTCTGACGACCACCTGCGGCATCAACTCGAGCGCGGCGATGTACTTCAACCGGCTCTTTGACGGGCGCATCACCTACGAGCGTCTGCTCCTTCTCTTCAATTTCGTCAGCTTTGCAATCTCGAACATCGGTCTGACGCAGATCATCGCCATCACGATTCCGTTCCTCATTGCCATCTATCCGCTCGTCATCGTCTTTGTCATCATCTCGCTGTTTGATTTCTATACCGGGCGGCACAAAGTGATCTACCAATATGCCGTCGGCTTCACGCTCGTGTTCTCCGTCATCGACGGTCTGCGTGTCGCAGGCATCAGCAGCACGGCACTCGATGCGCTGCTCGCGGCGCATCTGCCGTTCTACGACATCACGATGGGCTGGGTCTGCCCCGCAATCGTCGGTGCACTCGTCGGGTTCATTGTCTCTCATTTCCAAACGACGCCCGCAGAGGAGTGAACATTCTAACGTAAGAAGGTGTGCTGCATCCATACCGATGCGGCATATCTTTTTTTCTGCAAAAATAAATTTTAGCGAACACGAATCTCTCCGTACTCCGTCGGGCTGTACTCATGCTGCAGAACGGCGCTGACGATCTCCTCAATGAGATGCGCAAGTCCTTCCGCGCCCAAATATCCGCGCGGTACGAGCTGCAGTCGGTCAAATACGGGATAGCAAATGCGGACGAGGACGCGCCCCTCGTCGGCGCAGAGCTCCTTTTCATAGGAACTTCCAAATATGACGACCGCGTCGGACGCCCGCACCGCGTCGTACACCTCCCGCATATCGCCGCGCCCGTCGCTCGAAAGGGCGACCTCCATGCCCAGCTCCTCCGCAAGGAACGTACAAAGCCCCGCCATGTGCACGGAGTCAACGAGCACAGCGGCGGGCGTTCCATAGAGATACCGCAGAGGCTCTGCGGCACGGCGAACGATCTCCTCCGCCGCCCGGACAAACGGCGCCGTCCACGCATCTGTCTCCGCGATGCCGAGCGCGTCCGCCACGCACTCAATGAACGCCGTCATGCCGTGAATACCGTAGGGATAGTCTGCCACGATATAGGGCGTACCGAACTGCTCCTGCATATACGCCGCGAGCTCGCGTCCCCCGCCGCCGAGCACGATATTGAGCGCGGCACGCGGTGCGTCCCGCATCTCTGCAAAGCTGCCGCAGCCGGGCACGGACTGCACCTGCACACGTGGCGCGAGCATCTCCCGAAGCGCCGCAATATCCCCCTCCGCGCACGGATCGTCATAAGAGATTCCGAGGATATTGCACGATCTTGGAACGATCTCCCCCGGGCGCATATATGCGCCGAGCGCCCGCAGCCCCGCCTCGTAGCCGCCCCCCATCGTTCCCACAGTGCCCGCGCCCATTACGTGCAGGACGGGCACGTCGAGCCCCGCGGCCGCGATCGCCGCCGCCATATCGTCACCGATGAGATTCGGCACACAGCCGCTGATAACGATGATTGCCTGCGGATCGGGATAGAGCTGCGCGACATGTCGCAGCCCGTCGCGCAGCGTCTCCGTGCCGCCGTAGAGGACGTCCGACTCATACATGACCGTGCACGCCTGCCGCACATCTGCGGGATGCTGCGCCAGATGCAGCAGCAGTGTCCCCGCATTGCACCCCACGACGGAGTGAAAGAGGATCACGGCATCGCGAATCCCGATACATGCGCGGTACGCGCCGAACAGCCTGCAGCTCTCTCCCGGCTTCACTGCCGCATCCTCCACATCCTGTCCCACATCTCACGCGAGGCGAGCGCATTCGGCTCGTCCGTCATCGGATAATGCTCCTCGCTGTACCTGAGCCGCGAGAGGAGCAAATGCCGCTTTCCGCGCCGCCGCTCCACCGCACGCGCAAGCCCCGCGAGCACATCCCGATAATCCTCCATCGAAAAGGCACGCCGATCGTACATCGCGGGAATCCACGGCGTCCCAAAATGCTCGCACCGCTGCGCCCCGCTCCCCACGAGCGCATCGACACCCGCAGCGAGTCGGGCGAGCGTCCCTTCGTCGGGGCACACATAGAGCGCGATATGCGGCGCAGTCTCGCGGATCGCCGCACGAATCTTCTCATGCATCCGCGCCGCCGTCCCCTCCTCCAGCCCCCGCGTCCGCTCATAATCGGGCGGCAGGAGCAGCGCAACAAAGTCCAGCTTCATATTGTATTCGCGCTCATAGATACGAATCAGCTCCGGAATTTTGCTGAACGACGCGCTCACGAGACCGTACCGGAACTTTCCAAGATACGCGCGCAGCTCCCGCAGCGCGGGCGTGATACGCCGCTCCTCCGCCGCAAGAACGCGCTCTGCCGCCGCCCCGCATCCGAGTGCGTTCGCGATCGTCAGGTAAAAGTCGCGAATCCCCTCGACACCGTACCATTCGTACAGATTTGAAAAATGGAGATATGGCGTGCCGAACCGCTCCTCCATGCGCCGCGCCCATCGCATCCGCCGTGCAATATTCAGCGCCGCGCGCGGCGCACGCGCAATCTCGGCGCAGGACGCTGCGGGGAGCAGTGTATTCGTCTCGATGCCGATTGCGCGCAGCGTGTCGACGACGGACTGCACGGCATGTGCGCTGTGATCTCCCCACGCGAACGCCTCGATATTGACCGTACCGGGCACGACTGTCTGCTCCTCCATCACCTGATCGACGAGCGCCTCCAGGACCTCGACGAAGCCGCAGCCGCGATACTCCACCTTCGTCTTGTTCCCATAAACACGCCCCTTCGCCGCGACGCGCTCCTTCAGATGCTCGACCACCGTACTGCTGCTGCGGTGCGAGAACGCCGACGACGCCACGGAGATGACGGGCGGCGCCCCCGGATGCATCTCGCGGAACCGCCGCACAATGCCGTCGATGTCCTCCTGCATCACGTCCGTCACGCAGGTCGGGAGCACCGCAATCAGCTCCGGATGCTCCGCCGCCGCGCGCTCGAGCACATCGATCAGCTTCTCCTCACCGCCGAACACCACATCCGAATCATCGAGCCGCGTGGACAGCGCCTCGTAGACGGGCGCAGACGTACGCGTCGAACGCCGGTAGTGGAACGCACAGCCGATCGGCCCGTGCAGCACGGGAATGCACCCCGGGATCTCGCGCAGCGCCGCAAGAGCCCCCGTGATCTTCCCGTTCAGCGCATAGTTATGGATGACGTCGATTCCCTGTATACCGTGCCACAAGCGTCTCTCATAGTATCGCTTCATCCTGTCCGCCTCCCAATACATTATTTCCACAGAGTCGCATCGGTTGAATTCCATTTTATCATAAGAGTTACGACAGAGCTGTGATTTTTCTTCATGCATAGAAGTTTTTTACATATTATTTTTGCAATATAATTATTTTTCATGATTTTTTCTTAAATTTTTATTTCAATATTGATAAAATGTTATAGACAACATGCAGGAGAAAGAGGTACAATATGCCCATATGGAAATTATAGGTACATTGTACCTTCGGTTCTAGAAAGGAAGGACTCCTATGAATCTGCGTGCAAAAATCATGGCACTTGTCGGTGTTCCGCTCATCTGCATATTTCTTATCATGTTGGGCACGATTTACTGGAAGGCTTCGGAAAGTATTCAGCAAGTCGCCTCACAAGAAATGCTTCAGATGGCGAATGTTTACGCTGCCAACATCAACACGGCGCTCCAGGCAAAATCGCGTACCCTCGAAACGGTCACGCGTCTATGGAGCACAAAACCCACCTCCTATGAGGACATGACGCTTGGTGCAAAGGAGTTTGCGACGCAGAACTCCGATTTCTTTGTGGGTTTCCCCGATAAGCCGTTCATCGACGGTGCAGGATATGATATACCGAGCGATTTCGACGCGACGTCGCGCGGCTGGTACAAAGATGCGCTCTCCTCGAACAAGGTCTGCCAGTCCTCCGTCTACAAGGCCGCCAACGGTATGCCCGTCATGAGCTTTAGCTCCGCCATCCGCGACGGCAATACCGTCGTCGGCGTCGCGGGCTGCGATCTGAACCTCAGCCTTGTCGCCGACATGCTCTCCAAGGCAAAAGTCTACGACACGGGCAAGGCATTCCTCCTCACGAAGGACGGCAATTTTATCTATCATGAAAAATACTCGATCGACGACAGTATTTCGTCCGTGAACGAGCCGGAGCTCCAAACGCTTGCCCCTACATTCTTTTCCGGGTCGTCCGCCTTCAGCGAGAGCGCGGATAGTTTTTACGCCTCGACCCCGGTCGGTGATTCGGGCTGGGTTCTTGTCCTGCGCGTGCCGCAGTCCGAGGTCTTTGCCTCCTCGCGCGCCCTCCTCGGCATCATGGTCGGTATTGCAGTCGTCGCGTTCATTATCCTCTCGGGCATTCTCTTCTACATCGCACGCCTGATCTCCGTACCGGTCGAGGATCTCGCCGGATTCGCCGCGACCATCGCGCAGGGAGATCTGCGCAAAACCGCGCTGCCGGTCGAGCGCACGGACGAAATCGGCACACTGCACAATTCGTTCTGCAACATGACACACAATCTGCGCAAACTCATTCGCCAGGTCAGCGAGGTCGCGGGACACATCGCCGAGTCCTCTGCCGATCTCTCAGAAAATACCAAAGAGGCGGCACAGGCTTCGGAATACACAGCCAAATCTGTCGCGCAGGTAGCGGATGCATCGCGCGCGCAGAGTGAGACCATCTCGTCGGCGACAGGTCTCATGCAGGAGTCCTCATCCAGTATCTCTCAGGTCACGGACGTCATCAGCGAGATTGTCGACTCCGCGAAAGCAACAGAGGAAGCAACCCGCGAAGGTCAGACGATCCTCTCCCATACGATCAGCAAGATGAACAGTCTCAAAGACGGAACGGTTGCCGTCACGGATACGGTCAAGGAACTGCAAAGCAGCGCGCACGAGGTCTCTTCCATTGTAGAGATGATCACAAATATCTCGGAACAGACCAACCTCCTGGCGCTCAACGCCGCGATCGAAGCCGCTCGTGCGGGCGAACACGGCAAGGGTTTCTCCGTCGTAGCGGACGAGGTACGCAAGCTCGCCGAGCAGTCGAAGGAAGCAACACAGAACATCTCTACACTCCTCGGCAGCAACGCCGTGCAGATGGATAAAACTTTCCGTGCAATGGAAGAGCAGACCACCAACGTTGAGGAGAGTGTCGAAGAGATCCATCGCTCCGGTGAGAAGTTTGCCGCCATCGCCGAACTCATTGAGGGTCTCTCGGGACAAATCAACCACATCGCAGAAATCGCCGCCTCGGTTCAGAAGACCAGTCACCGCGCGGTCAGCTCCATCGAAAACATCAAGAGCGGGTCAAGCGATGCCGATACCAAGATGCAGGAAGAAGTATCGGCAATCTCCTCCGCCGCCGAACAGCAATCCGCCGCCATGTCGGAGATTGCCGCCGCGAGCCATACGCTTTCCGAATTGGGACAAGAGCTGCAGCAGGCCACCAAGCAGTTCCGTTTATCCTAAACTAAAATCACAAAAAATAACCGACCGATCAGATAAGCCTGATCGGCCGGTTTATTTTTATACTGTCAGCGCAGCCTGCGCTCCTTTTTCTTTTTCCAACGTACATAAAAGACAACTGCCGCAATCACCGCGCCGACGATAAAAATAAGGCTCGCCTCATGTCCGTATGCCATGAGATCCGTCCAGCTCTCGCCGAGCAGCATTCCCGCGTAAAGAATGGCGGCCGTCCACGGAAGCGATCCCGCAATCGTATAGAGGAAGAACCGATTTCGATTCACACGCGCGAATCCTGCGGGGAGCGAAATGAAGGTACGCACGACGGGCAGCATTCGGCTGAAAAAGACCGCCTTGAGACCGTAGCGGTCGAACCAGCGCTGCGCCACGTCCACATGGGACTGCTTGATGAGGAAATATTTCCCGTATTTCTCCACGAACGGGCGGCCGCCGTACGCACCGACCTCATAGGCAAAAATCGAGCCGAGCAGACCGCCGGTCATACCTGCGGCAAGAGCGCCCTCGAATGACATATGCCCCGCGAAGATAAGATAGCCTGCAAAGCCAAGAATGAGCTCACTCGGGATGGGGATGCAGGCATTCTCCGCCGCCATCAGAAGGGCGACGGCGGCATATCCCCACGATGCGATAAACGAGAGAAAAAGCTGATTAAAATACTCCACCGAAATGCGCTCCCTTATAAAATTCTCTAATCCCTACAAAAAAAGCCCCGGTGCATACTGTACCGGAGACCGACGTTCATGGTGGTGCCTCAGAGCGGAATCGAACCACTGACACGGGGATTTTCAGTCCCCTGCTCTACCAACTGAGCTACCGAGGCAAAAATGGCGACCCGAAGGGGACTTGAACCCCTGACCTCCGCCGTGACAGGGCGGCATTCTAACCAACTAAACTACCGGGCCGTATTTGGTGACGCGTACGGGATTCGAACCCGTGAAGCCGCCGTGAAAGGGCGGTGTCTTAACCACTTGACCAACGCGCCGTGACTGTTTGACTGCAAAAGAAAATGGCGTTCGCAGTGCACTCACGAACGCCATTATATTGGATTTTCACGCTGTTGTCAATACCTTTATACGTGCATGTCAGAGATTGATGCCGCTGCCAAGGTTCGCCCACTGGACGTCGGCGGCATACTCCTCAAGTTCCGGCAGCTTCTCCATAAGGTAGGAGTTCGTCACGCGCACGAACGTCCCCTTCATACCGAGCGACTTTGACTCGATAACGCCCGCCGACTCGAATTTACGCAGCGCATTGACGATGACCGAGCGCGTAATCTTTGCCTCGTCAGCGATGCGCGAGGCGATCAGCCTGCCCTCAAACTTGCCCTGGCTGGCGAGCTCCTGCAAAATGGCATGTGCCGCCTTGCGCTCGGAGTAGGAAAGCGTCTCGACTGCGATGCGCACTGCCTCGCGCTGCCGCGCCTCTACCTCGCTGCGCTGTGCCTCGTCGCGCAGCATCTCCATGCCGACAACGGTTGCGCCATACTCGCAGAGCAGGAGATCCGGATCGCCGAACTCCTTCTTCCCCGTTGCCACGACGAGCGTTCCCAAACGGCGCCGTGGACCAAAAATCGGTGTGATCGCGATGTTTTGCCCTCTGAAGAGCTGTGCAATCTCCTTTTCATAGGACGCCTGCCCTTCGACACGCAGATTGACGTGCGTCTCCTCGAGACGGTTGAGCCAATCGACATACTTGCGCGGGAAGCGCCCTTGTTCGATTACTTCATTGACCATGAGATCCTCGTCGTAATCATCGAAGAGGGCATACCCGCATATCGCGCCGCTCTCGTCGGTAATGTAGACATTCGCCTCAAGGACGTTGCTCAACACACGCGAAATCCCATCATACTCAACGCTTTCGGAGCGCTGCAGGAGACGGTTGATTTGCCGTGTCTTCCCCAACAGTGAAATCATGTGAATCCCCCCTCTTTCTCAGGCTGCATCCGCTGCCCGTGAAACCATGTTGCCATACCCCATACCTACTTTAATATCTTCTCCTGCATATATCATACTACTTTTTTTCTAAATTTCAAGAAAAACTTGAATGTTTTTCATTTTTGCTACATTACGCAATAAAAAACACGACTCAGAAGATTCCAATTCGTAAAGATTCAGTTCTACTTAATTCAGAATAAAAATAATAAGAGGAGAAAACAAAAAATAGACCGGCATGATTTTATCACATATAATAGAAAATGCAAACATCTTCCAAAAATTTTTCAAAAAATAAATCGAAAAAAATATTTTCAATAATATTGTGACGCAAAGGACAATCTCACGTATTTTTTCGCGATGTACAGAAAAATTTTTCACGGCATATTGCCTAATGACGGGAAGCATAGTATAATAGCTTGGTATTGCGCACGGCTTGAGTGAAGTCTGCGCCGAGGAGGTGTAACAATGGCAAGTGTATGCGAGGTCTGCGGCAAAGGACCGATGAGCGGGAATAATGTGAGTCACTCCCATGTAAAGACGAAACGCAAATGGAAGCCGAATATCCAGCGTGTCCGCGCCCTTGTGAAGGGTGAAATCAAACACGTCAATGTGTGCACGCGCTGCCTGCGTTCGGGCAACGTCGATCGTGCCGTCTGAGCATTCAGTGCATAGAGAAAGCCGTCCGGCACGCCGGGCGGTTTTTTCTTTTTTGGGGAATATTGAATCAACGGGAAAGAGGTATAACGATGGGGACGGAAAATGCGCGGGAGATTCGCGCTGCCAATGCAGCGTATCGGGCGGACTTTGGAGATAAGGGGCGGCTCTCGCACCATCCGACGCGCGCCTTTGCGGTCGTCACCTGCATGGATTGCCGGCTCGACCCCGCGAAATTCGCAGGGCTTGCCGAAGGGGACGCGCATGTGATCCGCAACGCGGGCGGGCGCGTCACAGAGGATGTGATCCGCTCGCTGCTGATCTCGCACAAGAGGCTCGGCACGACGGAGTGGTTCGTCATTCAGCATACGCACTGCGGGATGCAGTCCTTTACCAACGAAGAGGCGCAGGAGCAGTTCGCCGCCGATACGGGATCGCCCGAGGCGTACTAT
Source organism: Selenomonas sp. oral taxon 137 str. F0430 (assembly GCF_000183625.1). Classification (NCBI taxonomy): domain Bacteria; kingdom Bacillati; phylum Bacillota; class Negativicutes; order Selenomonadales; family Selenomonadaceae; genus Selenomonas; species Selenomonas sp. oral taxon 137. The sequence goes on along the minus strand of NZ_AENV01000014.1, from coordinate 50,045 downwards.
ATGGACTTCATGCCCATCCGCGGCACGATCGAGGAAAGCGTCGTGCGCGATGTACGGCGCTTGCGCCTGCATCCGCTCGTCCCGCCCGAGATAATCATCCACGGCTACATTTACGACGTGGAGACGGGACACCTTGCGCTCTCTGCGGAGGCAAATAAAATCGGTGCGGCGCGTGTGTAAAAATTTCTTTCCTGCCATTCATGGGAGATGACCACTATGGCAATGCGTCTTTGTTATCAAATCCACCGGTGGGTGAGTCTCGTCTGCGCGCTGTTCTTCCTGATGCTGACGCTGACGGGGCTCCCGATGCTCTTTCGCGACGAGCTGCGCGCATGGAACACGGTCAATCTGCCCGCAGCAAGCGATCCGCTTCCGCAAGGGGAGATCTGGCAGGCACTGCCGGAGGGATTCTCCACAGTCGCTGCGCGCTTCCCCGGCAAGGAAATCCGTGCCGTGACGCCAAATCCTGCGGACGGTACGCTCTATTTCCTTGTGCAGGATAAAGGCAGCAAGACTGCCGAGCGCGCACACATGCGCATGGGCGGCGAGCAGATCATGTACGACGTACGCACGGGAGAGATCTTTAACCGCAAGGAGCGCGTCTACCACGTGCAGGGCATCGAAACGATGCTGCGGTGGGCACATCTCCTGCACACGCAGCTCGGCACCGCCGGCATGGCGGGCAAACATTTTCTCGCGCTCATGTGTCTCCTCGCGATCCTCTCTATGATCTCAGGTGTCATCCTCTACGCGCCGATGATGAAGGGGCTCGCATTCGGTACGATCCGGAAAAATGCGCGGCGCGTGCTGTGGTCGGATTGGCATAAATACGTCTCCGCCATTGCGCTCGTGTGGGCTCTTGTACTCTGTCTCAGCGCCGTCTTCATCGCCTCCTACTCCGTGGGCTCGCGAAATTACCACCGCGACGCGCATATAGCTGCGATGGAGGCGTTCTCCTCCTATGTGCCGTTCGGCATCCCGATCACGCCGGAGGATGCGCTCCTCAGGGTGCAGAATGCCTATCCGGACAAGAACATCCTCACGATGTCCCTGCCCGAACGCGACCACGGGCATTATACGTTCCACATCGCCGACCCGCCTGCGAAGCCGACAAATTTTGTCCTTGACGAGATGGTGTTCCTGCCGGACGACCGCGGAGCTGAACCGCTGCTCGTCCCGCCGCCGGACTGGCTGCGCATGACGCCGATCTTCCTCAACCTGCATATCCACAACCACGATACGATCCCTCTCAAGATTATTTGGGCGGCGATGCTCCTTCTGACAGCAGCGATGATCGTAACGGGCTGTGTGCTCCTGTGGACGAGGAAATACAATGCAGTCTACCCGAATGCACCGAAAGCGGTACGCCGCATCGGGGCGTCCATATGGCGCGCCCCCGTGTTGATCGCCGTTCTCTCTGTGATCGGTCTATTCGCTCCCATCACAGGCGGCATCGGCAACATCGTCGGTGTTCTCGCGTTAGGGCTGCCCGTGGTATATTTTTTCTATTCGCTGGTGCGCATGAATCATGATCACCGTACCTAGTTTCATCATGCCGTCGAATACTGACGTTTCGCAGCTGCGATAAATGCCCTCGCACTGCGCCATTTTCCCCGCTAAAAAGAGCTGCAGCACATTGTACAATACATATGTGCCGCAGCTCTTTTCGATAACAATGTGCGGATTATGATCTGCCGCGCCGCCGCACATCCTCCTCGATCCCCTTTTTCCAGTCCGCGGAAAGGGGCTCCTCACAGACACGCACACATCTGATCGCTTCGGACATTGCCATGAAGTTCAGCGTTGTCCCCCGGGCATCCGCACGGTAGTTCACAGCGTGCCCTGCGCCGATGCCGAACTGCCCAGCAGCCTCAATGGCATCAATATTTGCCCCAAGGAAGAGGAACTCCCAACCACGCGCCTTTTGCTTCTTCACCATTTGTTTCACGCGCTCATAGGTATAGCGTGTGCTTGCATTTTCCATGCCGTCCGTCGTAATGATGAAAAGTGTCTTTTCCGGCACATCTTCACGCCGCGCATACTTATGGACATTGGCAATATGCCGTATCGCGCCGCCCACGGCATCAAGGAGCGCCGTGCTGCCGCGTACGAAGTATTCGCGCGCGGTGAGCTGCGGAACCTCTGCGATCGGCAGGCGATCGTGGATCATATCGATTTCGTTGTCAAAGAGCACCGTCGATACATACGCTTCTCCCTCTTCCTCCTGCTGCTTTGCAAGCATGGAGTTAAATCCGCCGACAGTATCCGCTTCGAGACCGCCCATTGATCCGCTGCGATCCAAAATAAATACAATCTCCGTTACCTTGTTCATGATAAATCCTCCCTCTCTGCTGAAAGACTTTTACTGTCATGATTTTAGCAAAAAGGAAGGGCGCGGCGGTCGCCTGCAAAGCGACAAATCAGCTGCCGAGGGTCGGCTGCTCAAACGAAAACAGCGCCTGGTTGATGATAAAAATATCGTATTTTTCACGTGTGATAAAGTATTCGACAATGAGATCCGCTTTGCTGCTGTGCGAGAGCGCATAGCCCGCACGCTCAAGGAGATCGCGCGTCTCATCAAGACTCAGACGAAGCGCCACGGAAAGCGCGAGTGCCGTACTTTTGCGCGGCTGATAATCCGAATTGCTGCGAATCTTTGAGAACAGTTTGCGGTCGATATTCGCCCGCTTATAGACCTCGGGATCTTTGAATCCTTTTGCGTCGATATAGTGCATCAGCCGCTCGGAAAACGTCTCATCCCTGCGTCCCAGCCATCGGCCGAGAGAGGATACCGTTCCGGTGCCGAGACCTATCAAGCGGTGCGGCGGTCTCGCCCCCGCGCTGCGGGGACGCCGCACCTCAAATATCGGCTCCTCCTCCGCAGTACGCATATCCCGCGCTGCCGCCCGTGCCGCATAATTCTCGTCAATATATGTACGCACATCGTCAAAAAGGTGTCCCGAACGTTGAAATGACTTGCGGTCGAACACGACGAGATAGACAGTCATATCGTGCCGTAAAATGTATTCACTGATTGCTCCCACGGCAGTCTCCAGGGCAGCTTCGACAGGACAGCCAAAGATCCCCGCCGAGATGAGCGGAAATGCAACCGTCTTGCAGCCATGTTCCCGTGCAAGACGCAGCGACGATAGGTATGCCGCACGCAGGAGATCCGGCTCACCGTGCTTTCCGTCCTGCCACACGGGGCCGACCGTATGGATGACATAGTGCGCAGGCAGGTCAAATCCCGGCGTGATGAACGCCTCGCCGGTGAGAATATCGCCAATTTTGCGGCGTGCCGCAATCAGCGCCGCCCCCGCTGCACGGTGAATCGCACCATCCACACCTCCCCCGATGATCGGGCGCGGATTCGCACTGTTCACGATCGCATCGACATTCATCTTTGTAATATCATTTCGTATGAGTTCAAACGGCACCGTGATTCTCCCCTTTGCAGAAAAAGGCTCTCCCGAGTTCCTCTTCTCGGGAAAGCCTTTTCATTCGTCATGTGTATATCTCTCACTCACGCGTATATAAATGCGTCGGCAAGTCCCCAAATGATCAGGAGAATACCGACAGCCCACGCGTAGACGCCGGCGCGCGGCAGACGCTGCACGAAGAAGTACAGCCCTTGATCGGCACGCGGCAGTTGTTTTACGGTTTCTTCATTGGCCGCCATGCCGATGCGTGCCGCAAATGAACGCCGAATGAAATAGAGAGGAAGCCCGCCGCAAAGCAGAATACAGCCGATGAAGAATCTGAGCATGGATTGTGCTTTCTCGGATTCAAAATCGTATCCGGGCACGAGGTCTAGGTCGTGGATCACAAACGGAATGAGCGCGATGAGTACCGATCCGAAGACGCCGACCGTACACATGAGCGCGGCACCGCTTGCTTCACCCCGCCGATACCAAACGATCGTCTGCAGGAGACATTTTCCAACGAGCAATAAAATAAACGCTGTGATATACACAAAAAATAAACTCCTCTTCCTGTTGACAGGCATGCTTCCTGCTCCTTGATGTTACCGCATGAAATACGCGGCGCCGGACTCGAACACCTGTTGATTCATATCGCCGACAACGTTCTTTCCGATGTTCTCGCCAATGCGCTCCGCATGCGCCATGCGCCCGTAGATGCGCCCGTCTGGACTGGTAATGCCCTCGATCGCGTTGACCGATCCGTTCGGATTGTACGGCTGCTCGAGCGTCGGATCCCCTTGATCGTTCACGTACTGTGTCGCGATCTGCCCGCGCACGCGCAAATTCGCCACGGTTCTCGCATCGGCATAGAAACGCCCCTCGCCGTGCGAGACGGCAATCGTATGTGCATCGCCGACGTTGACATTCGTCAGCCACGGCGAGAGATTCGACGAAACGCGCACGCGCACGGTCTGCGACACGTGACGTGCGATATTGTTGTAGGTGAGCGTCGGCGTGTTTTCGTCGAGATCGCAGATTTTCCCGTAGGGCAGCAGTCCAAGTTTGAGGAGCGCTTGAAACCCGTTGCAGATGCCGAGGATCAGCCCGTCCTGGTCGCGCAGGAGACGCTGCACTCCTTCCGCGATCTCGGGCGCACGGAACATCGCCGCAATGAACTTGCCCGATCCGCCCGGCTCATCACCGCCGCTGAACCCGCCCGGCAGCATGAGAATCTGAGCCTGCCGCAGAGCCGCAGCGATCGCGTGCACGGTCTCCTCAACCGCCTGCGGCGTGAGGTTGCGCACAACGAGGATCTCCGGAACCGCACCGACACGCTCCCATGCGCGCGCGGAGTCATATTCGCAGTTTGTCCCCGGAAATACGGGAATGAGTACGCGCGGACGCGCAATCTTTACCGCACGGCTCAGCGGGCGTCCGCTCGTATAGGGCGCATAGGTCGGGCGGTCGATCTGCCGCACCGTCTGCGGCACCGTTGTTGGGAAGATCTTCTCCAGCGGCTCGGTATACGCCGCCTTGACATCGGAAAGCACGATGGTATCGAGATCCGTGATGATACTCGGCACGTCGCGCGTCTCACCGAGTTCAACGGCGCCCGTCCCCGCAAGCTCCTTCGGAATATCGAGTGTCGAAGCGACCTCAAGCAATACCGTTCCATAAAGAGGCTTAAAAAGATCATCCTGCGGAATAAATGCCTTGAACTTAAAGCCGAGATTGTTGCCCAGGCACATCTTCGAAAGCGCCGCCGCGATGCCGCCCTTTCCGACGGTCTGCGCAGAGAATGCCTTCTGCCCGGCGATCAGCTGATAGATCTTTTCAAAATTTTTATTCAGGCGCGGGAAGACGGGCAGATCCTGCGCATCGCGCGGCACGGGGATCATGACGACGCGGTTCGCCGGGAATTTGAACTCAGGTGAGATCACCTCATCCGCACGAACGGGCGCAACGGCAAATGCCACGAGCGTCGGCGGCACGTTCAGATCCTCGAACGTGCCGGACATCGAGTCCTTTCCGCCGATGGCGGGCATCCCCAGCGCGTGCTGGGCATAAAGCGCGCCGAGAAGCGCGGCAAAGGGCTTGCCCCACTTCTTCGGATCGGTGCCAAGATGCTCGAAATACTCTTGTAAGGTCAAGCGAATCTGTTGTGGATTGCCCCCTGTTGCAACGATCTTCGACGCTGCCTCAACGATCGCATAGACTGCACCATGGAACGGACTCCATGTCGAAAGATCTGGATCGAATCCGAACGCCATCGCCGACGCCGTATTCGTCGCCCCTTTCCGCACAGGAATCTTTGCAACCATTGCTTCTGCGGGGGTCAGCTGATATTTCCCGCCAAACGGCATGAGAACGGAGGCTGCGCCAATGGTGGCGTCAAAGCGCTCGCCGAGCCCCTTTTGACTGCATACGTTCAGGTCGCGCAGATTACTGAGCCACGCCTTCTCAAGATCACGTCCGGCGCGTCTGACAACGCCGGGAACCTGCTGCAGATACGGATTCTTCTCATTCGGCGTCTCGACAAGCGTGCGTACGCGCTGACGCACACCGTTCGTCGCAAGGAAGCTGCGCGCGAGCCGCACGATCTCCTTGCCGCGCCACTTCATAACGAGACGCGGTTCCGCCGTCACGACCGCGACGCGGGTTGCCTCGAGATTTTCGGCGTCTGCGTGGTGCAGAAACGCCTCAACATCCCCGGGCGCAAGCACGACCGCCATACGCTCCTGCGACTCTGAGATGGCAAGCTCCGTGCCGTCAAGCCCCTCGTATTTTTTCGGCACGGCATCGAGGTCGATCATCAGTCCGTCGGCGAGCTCGCCGATCGCAACGGCGACACCGCCCGCACCAAAATCATTGCAGCGCTTGATCATGCGGCTGACTTCAGGATTCCGGAACAGCCGCTGGATCTTTCGCTCGGTCGGTGCATTTCCTTTCTGCACCTCCGCGCCCGAGGTCGTCAGCGACGCCTCCGTATGCTGCTTCGATGAGCCTGTCGCACCGCCGATGCCGTCGCGTCCCGTGCGTCCGCCGAGCAGGACAATGACGTCGCCCGGCGCGGGGCGCTCGCGCACAACCTGCGCCGCAGGAGCAGCGCCGATGACCGCACCGATCTCCATGCGCTTGGCGAGGTATCCTTTATGATAGATTTCACGCACAATCCCCGTCGCAAGTCCGATCTGATTTCCGTAAGAGCTGTATCCCTCTGCCGCGCCGATTGTGATTTTCTTCTGCGGGAGCTTGCCCTGTAAGGTGTCCTCGATCGGTACGCGCGGATCCCATGCCCCCGTGACGCGCATCGCCTGATAGACATAGGAGCGCCCCGAGAGCGGGTCGCGGATCGCGCCGCCGAGACAGGTCGCCGCACCGCCGAACGGCTCAATCTCCGTCGGGTGGTTATGCGTCTCGTTCTTGAACATGAGCAGCCAGTCCTCGTCCTTGCCGTCCACGTCCACCTTGATGCGGATGCTGCACGCATTGATCTCCTCCGATTCGTCGAGATCCTTGAGTTTGCCCTCCGCACGCAGCGCCTTCATGCCGATGACCGCGATGTCCATCAGCGTAGATTCACGCTTTTTTCCGTCCGTATAGAGCGCCCGGCGGTCGTCCGTATATTGCTGATAGGCTTCGAGAATGGGCAGAGAGAAAAAGCCGTTTTCGATATTCACCGCATCAATCGCCGTGGTAAATGTCGTGTGCCGGCAGTGATCCGACCAGTAGGTGTCGATGACGCGCAGCTCCGCGATCGTCGGCGCATGGCGCTCTGTGTCGCGGAAATACTGCTGCACAAATTCGAGATCCGCTTCGCTCATCGCAAAGCCGCGTGCCGCATGGAACCGCTCCAGCTCAATACGCGTGAGGCGCGTAAAGTCGGTCAGTACCTCCACATCCATCGGCATCGACACCTGCGCATCGAGTGTTGCGGGGGTCGCCAGTGATGCCTCACGGCTCTCCACCGTATTGATGAGATACTTTTTAATGCGCTCACAGGTTGGATCGTCTACCTTGCCGACGAGAACCACAACACGCGCCGTACGAACCACCGGACGCTCCCCCTGCGTCACGAGCTGCACACACTCCGCCGCGGCTGCCGCCGCCGGATCGAACTGCCCCGGCAGAGGCTCAATCGCAAAGATATGTGCATCCGAAAAATACGGAAGCGCATCCTCATACACCGTATCAACGGGCGGATCGGCAAAGACAATATTGCGCACCTGCGCAAACTCCTCTTCGCTCAGCCCTTCTATATCGTAACGCGTGATCAGGCGTACTGCACGCAGATGCGTAAGACGGAACGTCTCCACAAGGTCGGTGCACAGGCGCTGCGCCGGGATATCGAAAAATCCTTGTCGCTTTTCCACAAAGATTCGTTTGACAGACATAGGAACCCCCTCTTCTATGAAGCTATCATCCCATGTTCTATTTTATCCGAACTGCATAAAATATGCAACCGCTATTCCCCGACTGCCGTCTCGAGCGCGATCCTGATCATATCCTCGAATGTCGTCTGCCGCTCCTCCGCCGTGCAGCGCTCACCCGTCACGAGATGATCGCTGACCGTAAAGAGTGCCAGCGCCCGCCGCCCGAACTTCGCTGCGAGCGTGTAGAGGGCCGCGGCCTCCATCTCGACCGCCAGAACACCGTATTTGCGCAGCTTCTCATTGTCGATCTCCTCATCGTAGAACCGATCGACCGAAATCACATTGCCGACGCGTACGGAGAGACGCAGCTTCTTTGCATGTGCCACCGCCGCGGCAAGCAGATCATAGTCTGCGAGCGGTGCATAGTTGATGCTCCCGCCGAAGATGTTGCGGATCATCGACGAGTCCGTCGTCGCCCCCTGCGCGATGAGCACGTCGCGCAGCTTCACACGCTCGTGCATTCCGCCGCAGGTGCCGACACGAATGAGCGTCTGCACGCCGTAGTGCTCCATCAGCTCATTGACATAAATGGAGATTGACGGCATCCCCATGCCCGTCCCCTGCACAGAGACACGCGTGCCGCGATATATCCCCGTATAACCGAGGATGTTGCGGATAGAGGTATACTCCTGTGCGCCCTCAAGAAAATGCTCCGCGATGAACTTCGCGCGCAGCGGATCGCCGGGCAGCAGAATGCGCTCTGCGATCTCTCCGGGGGCGGCGGCAATATGCGGTGTACTCATAAAAATGCTCCTTTACAATTTGGTAAATGCCATATTCCTATCAAAAGCTCTTTCACGTTCCTTTAGTCCTCATACCCGTGCGGATGCGCGGCGTGCCACCGCCATGCCGTGCCGATGACCTCTTCCACATCTGTGAACTGCGGCTGCCAGCCGAGCACCGTACGCGCCTTCTCGCTCGACGCGATGAGCTGCGCCGGATCGCCCGCACGGCGCGCGCCGATCTCCACCGCGATTGCCTTGCCTGTCGCTTTTTCCGCCGCGGCGATCATCTCCTTCACCGAGAAGCCGCTGCCGCTCCCGAGGTTAAAAATGTCGCTCTCCCCGCCGCGCCGCAGATAGTCAAGCGCGCGCATATGCGCATCCGCGAGATCAACGACGTGAATGTAGTCGCGCAGACAGGTACCGTCCGGCGTCAGATAGTCGTCGCCATAGACCGTGATATGATCGCGTCTGCCCGTCGGAACCTGCAGAATCAGCGGAATGAGATGTGTCTCCGTTTTGTGATCCTCGCCGATCGAGCCGTCCGGCAGCGCCCCCGCCGCATTGAAATAGCGCAGCGAAACATAGCGCACGCCGCTTGCGCGGCTCACCCACTTCATCATCTTCTCCATCGTGAGCTTCGTCTCGCCGTACGCATTCGTCGGATTCGTCTCGTCGTCCTCGCGGATCGGCACGCGCTTCGGCTCGCCGTAGACCGCCGCCGTCGAAGAAAAGACGATCTTATCCACACCATGCCTCACCATCGCTTCGAGCAGCACCTGCATCCCGTAGACATTGTTGTTGAAATAGAGGAGCGGCTGCTCCATGCTCTCCCCCACCAGAGAATTTGCCGCGAAATGAATTACCGCCTCGATACTGCGCTCCGTAAAGATACGGTCAAGTGCCGCCGCATCGCGAATATCCCCCTTGCAGAACGTCGCCTGCGGATGCAGCGCGCCCCGATGTCCCGTCTGCAGATTATCGACAATGACGACCTCTTCGCCCCTCGCAATCAATTGATGCACCGCATGAGAGCCGATGTAGCCCGCACCGCCGCAAACCAGTATAGCCATGAACATGCTCCTTTCCGCTCTATTTTACAGTCCCGCAGCGAAGTTGGCAAGGCGGCACATGGAAATACGGCAATAAAAAAGATGCCATATGGTCATTCCATATGACATCTATAAGCAGGCTGCTCACCGAACACCCATGCGCTGCGCCTGTGCGTGGAGGCGTGCGATGCGTTCCTGCGTGTCCGGATGTGTCGAGAAGAGACTCTTGAAGGAGATGTCTCTGCCCGTGAGCGGGTTGATGATGCACATGTGCGCGGTCGCAGGAGTCGCCTCCGGAAGCGGGGCGCCGTGCATCGCATAGTATTCGATCTTTTCAAGCGCTGAGGCGAGGTAGTTCGGGTTGCCGCAGAACTCTGCGCCCGTCTCATCCGCGCTGTATTCGCGCGAGCGTGAGATCGCCAGTTGGATGAGCGCTGCCGCGATCGGCGCGATGATCGCTGTGGCAATCAGCCCGATGATACCGCCGCGGTCGTCGTCGCTCGAGCGTCCGCCGCCGAAGATCGCCGCCCACTGGGCAATATTTGCCGCGTAGGAAATGACGGTCGCCATCGTTGCCGCAACGGTCGAGATGAGGATATCGCGATGCTTGACATGCGCCAGCTCATGCCCGAGCACGCCGGAGATCTCGTTGTAGTCGAGCGCACGCATCAACCCCGTCGTGACGGCGACCGCCGCGTTGGACGGATTGCGCCCCGTGGCAAAGGCGTTCGGCGCATCCTCATTGATGATGTAGACGCGCGGCATGGGCAGCTGTGCCTGCCCCGCGAGTTTTTCGACCAGTCCGTACAGCTCAGGCGCACTTGAGCGGTCAACTTCCTGTGCATTATACATGCTGAGCACCATGCGGTCGGAAAACCAATACGAGAAAAAGTTCATGCCGAGCGCAATGACGAGCATGACGGTCATGCCCGTGTGTCCGGCAAACACGCCGCCGAGTGCAACCATGAGCGCCATCAGCAGCGCCATGAGCATTGTTGTCTTAAGGGAGTTCATAAAAATTCCTCCTTGATCAATTAACTTTGTCTTTTTGACTATAATAGCGAAGGATTATGGAAATAGGCTGAAATTCGCCCGGTTCCATATGCAGCTTGCCTTATTAGACCGACTCGAAATTGACCAGTTTTGCATCAAAGATGCCGTCGAGCGCCACAACGCGTGCAAGCGTCTCGTCGGAAATGTCGTGATCCACCGTGAGTACCATGATGTTCGTCCCCGCACGGTCGGACTTACCCACCTGCATGGCGGAAATGTTGACGCCTGCCTCCCCCATGATGGAGCCGATCGTGCCGATGACACCGGGGCGATTGATGTGCGGGCAGATGAGGATGCGCGCATGCGGATCGACATCCACGCGGAAACGGTTGATGCGGACAATGCGCCCCTCCGTGCCGAAGAGGGTTCCCTGCACCTCCGTGACCTTATCCCCCGCCGCGGCGCGCACAGTGATGAGCGTGGAGAAATCGGATGCTTCCTTCTCCTTGACCTCCGTCACCTTGATGCCGCGCGACTTTGCGATGCTCGGGGCGTTGACGTAGTTGATCTCGCTCTCGAGGATGGGATTGAGCATCCCTTTGAGTACCGCCGTCGTGAGAAAGCTCGTATTGACTTCCGTGATCTCGCCGTTGTAGATGACCTCCACACGGGTCACCGCTCCCTCGGCAAGCGAGCATACCGTGCAGCCGAGCCGCTCCGCGAGCGTGATATAGGGGCGGATGACGCGCATGACTTCCTTTGAAACGGGCGCCATGTTGACCGCCGTCGTCACAGGCTCCCCGCGCAGTGCGGTACGGATGCCCTCGGCAACGTCAACGGAGACGCCGATCTGTGCCTCAACCGTTGATGCGCCGAGATGCGGCGTGAGGACGACGCCCGGCACACCGCGCAGCGGATGATCCGCCGCCATTGGTTCCTCTTCGAATACGTCGATCGCCGCCCCGGCAACGAGCCCTTCGCGCACTGCCGCAGCGAGATCTGTCTCGTTGATGATGCCGCCGCGCGCACAGTTGACGAGACGCACCCCCTTTTTCATGCGCCGCATTTCCTTCATGGAAATCATGCCGCGCGTCTCCTTCGTGAGCGGCATATGGACAGTGATGAAGTCGGATTTTTCTACAATATCGTCGAGCGAACCGACCGTCACGCCGAGCGCCTTTGCACGCTCTTCGTTGATATAGGGATCGTAGGCGATGACGTTCATGTCAAAGGCGAGGGCGCGCTTTGCAACGCCGCTGCCGATGCGTCCCATGCCGATGACGCCGAGCGTCTTGCCGCGCAGCTCGACACCGACATACGCCTTGCGGTTCCACTCCCCCGCTGCATGGTCTCATCCGCCGCAGGGATATTGCGCGCCATCGAGAGCATCATCGCCATCGTGTGCTCCGTCGCCGCAATCGTATTGCCGCCCGGCGAGTTGATGACGATAATGCCGCGTTCGGTCGCCGCCTTCACATCGATGTTGTCAACGCCGACACCCGCCCTGCCGATGATCTTCAGATTTTCCGCGCGCGCGATCACGTCCGCCGACACCTTTGACGCCGAACGCACCATCAGCGCGTCATAGCCGCCGATGACGTCCAGCAGCTCCTCATGCGAGAGCTTGTCGCGCACATCGACCTCATAATCCCCGAGCAGTGCGATCCCCTCGGGCGAAATCCCGTCGGCAGCCAAAATCTTCATCATCGGTTCCTCCCTGCGGCACATGACCGCACTCTGCTGAATAACATTTCATCAATTATAGACGATAGAAGTAATTTGTCAAATTTTCATCCCTCTCCCCATTGTTGCATTTCTATTTGTTCATATACTGATATTTCGTAGGCTCATATGAAAAATTTATCGTAATCACACCGCGCTCTTCGCATCATCTTTTCTATGCCCGCGATAAACATCGCCATCTCCTTGAACACAACATATGAATATATAAGGACTTTCGCATAAAAGCAAAATATTTTGATAAAATTATGCAATCCCATTGACTTTTTTCTAAGAAACATTATATACTATGTATTCATTTATCACATTTATAGGTAAAAGAATGCGAAAAGAACGCGGAGGAGGGATTTGTGCTGATGAAACCACTGCTGCGGAGATGCCTGCAGTTCATTCCCGTCTTTTTTGGCATCACGCTTCTCTCGTTCGGACTGCTCTACATCGCGCCGAGCGATCCCGTGAGCATACGTCTGACGGAGGACGGCACGGCGGCGAATCCGGAGGTCGTCGCGCGGATGCGGGCGGAGATGGGGCTCGACGAACCGTTCCTCGTGCAGTACGGCACATGGCTCACGCATTTCGTGCAGGGCGATATGGGCAAATCCTACATCACGGATATTCCGGTCGCAAAGACCTTCTCGTCCGCCCTCCCCTACACGCTGCGCATGGCGGGCATGGCGATGCTGCTCACGCTCCTCGTCTCTCTGCCGCTCGGCATCTCGATCGCGGCGCTCAGGGGCAGCCGCTTCGACTACGGCATACGTCTCTTGACCTTTGTCACAAACGCAATGCCGAATTTCGTCATTGCCATCGTCCTCATGTATATTTTCTCATTCAAACTTGGATTGATCCCGGTACTCGCAACGACAAAGCCCATCGGAATGATCCTGCCGTCGGCAACGCTCGCGATCGTCATGTCCTCGCGCTACATCCGCCAGATTCGCGCGGCGGCGCTCGACGAGCTGGACAAGGACTACATCGTCGGTCTGCGCGCACGCGGCATACCCGAGCGGCAGATCCTCTTCGGCAACGTGCTCAAGAACATCATGGTCATCGTGATCACGCTCACGGGCATCTCGGTCGGCTCTCTGCTCGGCGGCACGGTCATTGTAGAAACGATCTTCAACTGGCCGGGCATCGGGCATCTCATCATGACGGCGATCAGCAACCGCGATTATCCCATCGTACAGGCGACAGTCGTATGGATGGCGCTTGCGTTCTTCTTCGTCAACCTGCTCGCCGATCTCTCCTACCGCTATTTCAATCCAAAAATCAAGGATCTATAACGCCATGCGCATATCAATGATAGAACATCTGCCGCCGGCATTTCGCATCAGCGCGCTCGTCTGTGCACTCATCCTCTTCGCCGCGCTCTTTGCAGGGCAGCTCGTTCCCTACGATCCATACGAGACAAATCCGCAGCTCATCCTCGCTCCCCCCTCGGGAGAACATCTCCTCGGCACGGACAACTACGGCAGGGATATTCTCTCGCGCATCCTCGCGGGCGGGCGCACGTCGATTTTCTCGGCGCTCTTTATCGTGCTCGCCGCCTCTTCGCTCGGCAGTCTTGTCGGGCTTCTCGCCGGCTATTATCGCGGGCGGGCGAACGCCCTGCTCATGCGTATCACGGACATTTTTCAGGCGTTCCCCGACATTGTGCTCGCGATTGCGGTGGCGGGCGTCCTCGGCGGCGGGCTCTTCAACGCCGTGCTCGCGCTCGTAGCAACGACGTGGACGCAGTACGCGCGCATTGCGCGCAGCGCAGCGATTGCGGCAAAGGAGGAGACGTACATCCACGCGGCGCGCCTGAGCGGATGCGGCGATATGCGCATCCTCCTCCTGCACATCCTGCCGAACATCGCGGGGACGCTCGTCGTGACCGCCGTACTCCACATCAGCATCATCATGATGGGGCTCGCGGGGCTTTCCTACCTCGGCATCGGTGTCAAGATCCCGGCGGCGGAGTGGGGCGCGATGATCAGCGAGGGACAAAAATATCTCCAGCAGGCGCCGTGGGCGGTACTCGCCCCGAGCGCGGTGATGGTCGCCGTGATGATGGTATTTAACCTGTTCGGCGACCTGCTGCGTGATCTGCTCGATCCCAAAATGCGTGAACGACGCGCCGATTAAGAAAAGCGGCACGTTGAATATATAGTCTCTTTATACACAGGAGGTACACATGAAATTCAATTTCCGTAAAGCGCTGTGTGCGGCTCTGATGGTCGCCCTGCCTGTCTCTCTCGCCGGCTGCGGCGGCTCGGACGCCCCGGCAGCGGGCGGCAAAAAGATCGTCCACGTCGGCGGCACCGTCGCCGTCACGAGCGGCACGATGGATCCTGCGAAGGACTGGAACGGCTGGTATGCCGTGCGCTACGGCGTCGGCGAGACACTGTTCCGTCTGGACAACGAGATGAAGGCACAGCCGTGGCTCGCGGAAAAGGCGGAGAATATCGAACCGACGGTCTGGCGCATCACGCTGAAGGATAACGTCACGTTCTCCAACGGCGAGAAGATGACCGCCGAAAAAGTCATCGAGTCCCTGAAGCGCACCGCCGAGACGAACGACCGCGCGGCATGGCTGAAGGACGCCGTGTTCACGGCGGAGGGCAATGTCCTCACCATCAAGACGAAAGAGTCGTACGCTACGCTCGTCAACGATCTCTGCGATCCGTACGCCGTCATTCTCGACGTCGCGGGAACAAAGGATTTCGACAACGCCCCCATCGGCACGGGGCCCTTTATCCTGACCGCATTTGACTCGGAGAAATCCGCCGTCATGGAAAAGAATGCAACGTACTGGGGCGGCGAGGTGAAGCTCGACGGTCTTGAGTACACGCGCATTGCGGACTTTAACACGCTCGCAACGGCGCTCCAGTCGGGCGAGATCGACGTCGCGCTCGATCTGAGCCCCGAGACGGCGGAGACGATTGCAAAGTCGGACAAGCACACGCTCGTCAAGACACCGCAGTCGCGCACCTACCAGCTCTATTTCAACCTTGAGAAGCTGACCGATCCCGCCGTGCGCGAGGCGATCATGTACGGCGTGGACAAAAAGACCATCGGCGACAACGTGCTCAAGGGCGCGATGACCGCCTCCGGCAGCGCATTCCTCGCCGCAACGCCGTTCGGTGATCCCGCGCTCAAGATCCGCGCATTTGACGCAGAGAAGGCAAAGGCTGTGCTCGCCGCGGCAGGCTACGCGGACAGCGACGGCGACGGCATCGTCGAGAAGAACGGCAAGCCGCTGACGGTGCAGATGGGCGTCTACAAGCGTCTCTTCAACGAGAACATCACGACGGAGATGCAGGCGCAGCTCAAGAAGATCGGCATCAACGTCGAGATCGTCCCGCACGAGAAGGCAAACTATCTGAAACCCGGCGATTTCGAGATGTCCCTCTACTCCGTCGTCACGATGCCGACGGGCGATCCGTACGCCTTCCTGCGCGATACGATGAGCGAGAAGGGCGCGGCAAACTTCAGCCGTTATCACAGCCCTGCGGTACAGGGGATGCTCGCAGAGCTCCCGAATACGTTTGACTTTGACAAGCGTGTCGCACTCGTCAACCGTATTCAACAGCAGGCGATCGACGACGGCGCGATGGACTTCATCGGCTTCAACAATATGCTGACCGGCATCTCGAAGAACGTCACCGGCTTCCTGACCTCGCCGAGCGACTACTATCAGGTGTCGAAAGATCTCGACAAGAAGTAATTTGTAAAGCATCCGGAGGAGCGTATCATGCAGGAACTACTGAGGATCGAGGGACTTACAGCCGGCTACGGCGGCGTCCCCGTCATCCGGGATGTCCGTCTGACGCTCCGTCCGGGCGAGGTGCTCAGCATCGTCGGAGAGAGCGGCAGCGGCAAATCGACCCTGCTCAAGTCCGTCGCACAGGTGCGCGGGCTTGCGGCGGAAATCATCGCAGGCAGTGTGCACTTTGCAGAACACGACATGGCTATGGTCTCGGCGGCGGATAAACGCCGTCTCCACGGCGAAGAGCTTGCGATGGTATTCCAATACGCGGGCGCGTCGCTCAGTCCCGCGCGGACGATTGGAGCGCAGCTTGTCGAGGCAGTACGCGCACACGAAAAACGCAGCGCCGCCGAGATTCGCGCGCGGGCGGAGGAAGTGTTCGGCGGCATGGGCTTTACGGACGTAGGGCGCATCCTCGCCTCCTACCCGTTCGAGCTGTCGGGCGGCATGGCGCAGCGTGCGGCGATCGCACTTGCCGTCATCCTGCGCCCGCAGCTCCTCCTCGCGGACGAGTCGACATCCGCGCTCGACGCGACGATCCAGCTGCAAGTGCTCGACGAGCTCCGCGCGCTGAAGGATCGCACGGGAACGGCGATTCTCCTCATCACGCACAACATCGGCGTCGTGCGGCACATCGCCGACCGCGTCGCCGTGATGTCAAAGGGGCGCATCGTCGAACAGGGCAGTGTGCGCGAGGTATTAGAACATCCGCAGCACGCCTACACGAAATCGCTGCTCGCAGCAGTGCCGAAGATGTATGTGCGGGACGCGTCCGAGACGGACTGCGATCCGTGCCACATGCACGCCGCGCATCCGTCGTCCATACACATTTATGCACATAAGGGCGTTGATGCCGCATCTGATCTGCTTCGTTTCGAAAATGTCTCCATGCATTTCAAAGACGGGGCGGCGCATATACAGGCGGTGGATAACATCTCGTTTTCCCTGCGGCAAAAAGAACTCCTCGGCATCGTCGGAGAGAGCGGCAGCGGGAAATCGACCGTTGCAAAGCTCCTCACGGGACTGCATACGGCGACGGGCGGGCGCATTTTGTTGGGCGGCGCGGACATCACCCGCGCATCGGGCAAAGAGCGGCGCGCACTCTATACGCGTATTCAGATGGTGTTTCAGGATGCGCCCGGCTCGTTCAACCCGCGCCGCACTGTCGGCGCGATGATCGGCGAGACCATCTGCCGCCTGTGCAGTCCCGACGGTCGCCGCACGGAGGAACGCATCGCAGCTCTCCTCTCCGAGGTGGGACTGCCCGCATCCTACGCACACCGCTACCCGCATGAGATGAGCGGCGGCGAATGCCAGCGTGCCGCGATCGCGCGCGCGATGGCGGTACATCCAGACATACTCCTCTGCGACGAGGCGACCTCGGCGCTCGACGTATCCGTACAGGCAAAGATCGTGTCCCTCCTGCTCCATCTGCAAAAGGACACGGCATGAGCCTCATCTTTATCTCGCACGATCTTCCGCTCGTGAGTTCCATCGCATCCCGCGTGCTCATCATGCGGGCGGGACGCATCGTCGAGCAAGGATCGGCGAGCGACGTGCTCGTAAATCCCACGGACGACTATACCAAAAATCTCCTGCGCGCGGCGCTCTGACACCCGGCAACATATGATATAAAGACAGCCCCGCATACAATTTCAGCGTATGCGGGGCTGTCTTTATTTTTATGGCATAAATGCAACTCGTTTTTTTAATGAGAAAAATTCTTAAGATATGCACACACGCTAGCATTACCGGATGGTAAATGAAGCGTCAGCGCTGATGCATAGCTAGGAATTGCGGCAAACGCGAGGAAGGCGTAGCCAAAAACCTACGTCGACGAAGCGTTTGCCAAAAATGACGACGCTAGGCGCAGCGATCACGCTTCATGCCTTATCCGCCGACCCAATAAAAAATAATATGCGTCCCATCCTCCGAGATGCCGACAATATTTGCCTGCGGATGGCTGAGACCGTCCCCCATCCCCCACACATAAAAGACAAATTTCTCCTTGAGCACACCGACTTCCGCCGGATGCGGCACATAATCGATGAAGAGGTGCTGCCACAGCGGGAGCGCCTCAAAGCGCGGCACGACCGCCGTCTCGTCCACGCGCACCTTTGGCACACTGATCAAATCATTGATGCGCGGAATGCGCGTACGCATCTCCGAACGCTCCCGCGCCATTGCCGCATAGGGGCGAATATTCGCCTTCGTATCATGATATGAGAGATATGCCTCATCCTCCCCGGGTCCAAATCCGACACGACTCCAGACCTGCACGTCGTAGGCGGTATCCGGAATCTCCTCCGGGAAAAAATCACGCCGCACATATGTGTAACTGTCCTTCCCATTCGGCGAGAAATCCGGATAGAGAAAAAATCGGATGGCAACCGCCGCAAGCCCCACAACTACCATAAAGAAGGAAAAAACAACACCTAAAAAGTCTGCCCCCACCCGCCGCATTTCCGCGCAGCAAGATAGACGAGCAGTGTGCATACGGCCATAATGCACGTGATATAGATTGACCCCCATGTATGCAGCAGCAGCGTACAGCAGCTGCCGAGCGCAAGGAGCAAAGCGGGCGCATTGAATGCGCGCAAATCTTCGAAAATGACGCGCAATCCCGGCTTCACCACAGATAAACACTTTTTCAAAAACATCACACAACAATTCCTTACACATTTCTCTCTCCGCTATCATACCACAAATATTAAATCTAAAAAAGTGTTTGTTAAGAAAAGTATATGAAATAAATATCCGAGGCTTCATATTTTTCTGCGCACACACATCATGGTCCGACCAAATAAAAGATGATATGCGTGCCGTCCTCAGAGACACCAACTATGCTTCCCTTCGGATGGTTCCAACTCTCGTTCGTATCCCAAATATAAAAGACAAACGGTTCGTCTAAGCTCTCAATTTTGACGGGATGCGGCACATAGTCGAGAAAAAACCGCGCCCACGAATCTTCAAGAAACCTTGGATCTATGCATGTCTCATCAACCGTTATCTTTGGCACTCGTATTCCTTCGTTGATATAGGGCGACCGCGACTGTTTCTGCGCCCGCTCCCGTGCCATCTCCGCATAGGGCGCGATATGCTCGGGCGCATCGCGATAGGATAGATACGCCTCGTTCCACCCCTGGCCAAATCCTGAGATACTGTAAACCTGCACATCGTATGCTGTCTCCGGGATTTCACTCGGAAAAAAGTCCCCTATCAACACATGCTTGTAATTTTCCGCGCCGTTCGGCGGAAAATCCAAATCAATAAAAAGCGCTGTCATAAGGGTGAAAAAAGAAGCTGCTCCCATAAACATGATAAATCCGCTCCCCAAAAAGACCTGCATCCAGAAGTCGAATCTGCGCGATAGGAGATAGAATAAAATCGTGCAAAACAGCATTATTCCGCCGATATAGGAGCTAAATAGAGAGAGAAACGCCGCACATCCCAGCCCCAGTAAAAAGACTATGACAGGTAAACTGAATGTACGTATCTCTGTCCAAAACACACGGAACACTGTTCCTGTTTTCTTTACAATCTTTTCAGCAGTCATGGGGTTCTCCTGTCCTATATTTTAACAGCATTATCATATCACAAAATATACCATACATAAAAGCGCCTGCCGCAATCGGGCAGACGCTTTATCTATACACAGCGTATTTAATTACACAGCTTCGGCACGGACTTCTTCTTCGACTTCGATGCCGAACATTGCCATATCGTCCTCGACGTTCGTGATGCCGCCGATGCCGAAGTTCTCGACGAGCACCTTCGCCACGTTCGGCGAGAGGAATGCAGGGAGCGTGGGGCCGAGGTGGATGTTCTTCACGCCGAGGTGGAGCAGGGCGAGGAGAACGATGACGGCCTTCTGCTCATACCACGCGATGTTGTATGCGATCGGCAGTTTGTTGACATCGTCGAGCCCAAAGACTTCCTTGAGCTTGAGCGCGATGAGTGCGAGCGAGTAGGAGTCGTTGCACTGTCCGGCATCGAGCACGCGGGGAATGCCGCCGATGTCGCCGAGATCCTTCTTGATGTACTTATACTTCGCACAGCCCGCCGTGAGGATGACCGTATCGTGCGGCAGACGCTCTGCGAACTCACCGTAGTATTCGCGCGACTTCATGCGCCCGTCACAGCCCGCCATGACGACGAACTTCTTGATCGCGCCTGTCTTGACCGCCTCGACGACCTTGTCCGCGACGGCAAAGACCTGCTCGTGCGCGAATCCGCCGACGATCTCGCCCGTCTCCAGCTCCGTCGGAGGCGCGCATTTCTTCGCGCATTCAATGACGGGTGTAAAGTCCTTATCGCCGTTCACAAGCGGGATGTGCGTGCAGCCCTCGACACCGACCGCAGCCGTTGTGAAGAGACGCCCTTTGTAGCTGTCCTTCGGCGGAACGACGCAGTTCGTCGTCATGAGGATCGCGCCGTTGAACTTCTCGAACTCCTCTTTCTGCTGCCACCACGCGTTGCCGTAGTTGCCGACGAGGTTGTCGTACTGCTTGAATTTCGGATAGTAATGCGCGGGGATCATCTCGCCGTGCGTGTAGACGTCGACGCCCGTGCCCTTCGTCTGCTCGAGAAGGCGCTCGAGATCCTTGAGGTCATGCCCGGAGATGAGGATGCCCGGACGGTTGCGGACGCCGAGCTTCACCTTCGAAATCTCGGGGTTGCCGTACGAACTCGTATTTGCCGTATCGAGGAGCGCCATGCCGGCGACGCCCCACTTGCCCGTCTCGAGAACGAGCGCCGTCAGTGCACTGCCGTCGAGCGAGTCGTCGAGGAGCTGTGCAAGCGCGCGCTGCGAGAACGCGTCGATCTCCTCGTTCTCAAAGCCGAGCGCATTCGCGTGCTCCACATAGGCGGCGAGCCCCTTGAGCCCGTAAGTCGTCAGCTCGCGCAGGCTGCGGACATCCTCGTTCTTGGTCGCGAGAATGCCGACCGTCTTTGCCTTTGCCGCGAAATCCGCACGCGCCGCCGTCCAGTGCGCCGCCTCAGGGAGGCTCGACGCATCGCCGAGCTGCGCAAGCAGCTCCGCCTTGAGCACGAGCGACTCTTCGACGGCATCCTTAATTGCCTCGAGATCAAAATTCGCATTTGTGATCGTGATGAAGAGGTTCATCGTCACGCGGTGGTTCGTCTCCACCGAGACCGGCTTGCCCGCAGCGCGCAGCGCCGTCGTCACCGCACCGAGCCCCTTCGTCACGTAGACGAGGAGATCCTGCATCTCCGCAACGTCCGGCTTCTTGCCGCAGACGCCCTGCACCGTGCAGCCCTTGCCGCCCGCCGTCTCCTGGCACTGATAACAAAACATTTTAGCATCCATAACAAAATCTCCTTTGCCTAATACACAATTCTTGATGCGATTATAGCAAAGGTAATATTGTGAAGGATGTAACATATGTTACTCGCTGATAATCAATAGAAATTCTCATTTTTATGCCGAGACAGCAAACTAATCGTCTTTGACAGCCGATTTATGCAGGAAATTTTCCGGCAGAATCACTATAATAACGTTATATACCGCAAAGATGCGGCACACATCTCAGGAAACAGAAAAGGAGCAGGATCATGAGCGAATTTTTCCCAAATATCCCTCACATCAAATACGAGGGCAGAGACAGTAAAAACCGTCTGGCGTTCAAATACTATGATCCGCAGCGCGTGATCCTCGGCAAGACGATGGAGGAGCATCTCACGTTTGCGATGGCGTGGTGGCACAATCTCTGCGCCGTTGGCGTGGATATGTTCGGCGCGGGTACGGCGGACAAGACGTTCGGCGCACAGCCCGGCACGATGGCGCACGCAAAGGCAAAAGTCGATGCGGGCATCGAGTTCATGCAGAAACTCGGCATCAAGTATTACTGCTTCCACGACGCTGATATTGTCCCCGAGGATCCGACCGACATCAATGAGACGAACCGCCGTCTCGACGAGCTGACCGACTACCTCCTCGAAAAGACCAAAGGCACCGGCATCCGGTGCCTCTGGGCGACCGCCAACATGTTCAGCAACGCGCGCTTCATGAACGGCGCGGGCAGCAGCAACTCGGCGGATGTCTTCTGTTTTGCTGCGGCACAGGCGAAAAAGGGCATCGAGCTCGCGGTGAAGCTCGGCGCGCGCGGCTATGTCTTTTGGGGGGGACGCGAGGGCTATGAGACCCTGCTCAACACGGATATGGCGCTTGAGCAGGACAACGTGGCGCAGCTCTTCCGCATGAGCCGCGACTACGGGCGCAGCATCGGGTTCAAGGGCGATTTCTACATCGAGCCGAAACCGAAAGAGCCGATGAAGCATCAGTATGATTTCGACGCGGCGACCGCCATCGGCTTCCTGCAAAAGCACGGGCTGGACGGCGATTTCAAGATGAATATCGAGGCGAACCATGCGACGCTCGCCGGGCATACCTTCCAGCACGAGCTGCGCGTCTGCGCGGTGAACGGCATGATGGGTTCGGTCGACGCGAACCAGGGCGACATGCTGCTCGGCTGGGACACGGATCAGTTCCCCTCCAACGTCTATGACACGACGCTCGCGATGTACGAAATTCTCAAAGCGGGCGGTCTGCGCGGCGGGCTCAACTTCGACGCGAAGAACCGCCGTCCGAGCAACACGCCGGAGGATATGTTCACCGCCTTCATCATCGGCATGGATTCGTTCGCGCTCGGTCTCATCAAGGCGGCGGCGCTCATCGAGGACGGGCGCATCGACGCCTTTGTCAAGGAGCGCTATGCGAGCTACGAAACGGGCATCGGAGCAAAAATAAAGAGCGGCACGGCAACGCTCGAAGAATGCGCCGCACATGCCGCCGCTTTGAAAGCCCCCGCCGATCCCGGTTCCGGCGGGCAGGAATACCTAGAGGGCGTCGTGAACAACATACTGTTCGGCTCCGCGGGCTAACGCCGCCGTGAAGCGTACGCACGGCGCAGGACGGCGCGTCTGTGCCCTCGTCGCACAGTAAGCGCCGAGCAGCCGCAGGCTGTCCGCCGCCGAAAAAATTTTCTCAGAACACACCGCTGAAGCGGGTCTCCGATTGCAGGAGACCCGCTTTTTTTTACGGTATGCCGTCGGCGTACAGCCCAGCTCTTCGTGGAACAATTTCGTCAGATAGCGTACGTCGGAAAATCCGCAGCAAAGACTGATGTCAAGAATGCTCCGCTGCGTCTCTGCCACGAGCCGCCGCGCGTGCGTGAACCGCTTTTTCCGTAAATAGTCCTGAAACGACATGCCGAGCACCTCCTTAAAGAGATGCGAGAGATACGTCAGCGACAGATGTTCGCGGCGAGCGATCTCCCCGAGCAGGAGCTTGCGCGTATAATTCTTTTCGATGTAGTCGAGCACGGCAAGCATCCGGTCTGCCCGCTCCCTGCGCGGTACTTCTTCCGAAGTATCGAGAAACGACCACGGCAGATGCGTGTTGAGCAGATGGTAGATGCGTCCCACGCAGGCGAGGCATTGGAACTCATAGCTCGATCGTCGCGCAAAAAAGCGCCGCCGAGTTCCGTCAGAAGTGCGGAGAGCTCTTCACACTGCCGGGGCATCGCTGTACGCAGAGAAATGCCGCAGGCATAGCGGATATTCTTTGCACCGCTGAAGATACGCTCCACGAGCCGCGCGGAAATCTGCGCGATGAGGAGCACGCCGCCCCCCTCCTCGGTGGAGGTAAAGCAATGCGCCTCGAGCGGATTGACGAGATAGAGATCGCCGCGGCGGAGCGTACGCCGCGCCCCGCCGCGCTCAAGCACGATGCCGCCGTCCAGCACAAGTCCGAGTTCCATATCGGGATGCAGATGCGTGGCACGCTCCTGCATCCGAACGAGAAAGACGTTCAGATCGCTGAGTTGTTCATAGGAAATCACTTCGTATTCACCGGACATAGTTCCCCTCCTTCCCGGCGAGACTCCGCATATGTGTGCAACAGTCTTTCGCATCGGTGGAAATCATCGGTGCGGCGCGAAGGGCGTGTTATCGAAGCCGCGAAACGTCTCCCCCGCAGGGGCGGCGCGGCGCCGCACAATCATCTAGGCAGCGATGTGTTGAAAAGCCGCAGCGGTTTTCAGCGGCGCAGGTTCTATGCGATATTCGGGAACCGCGCGCGACGTTTCGTGCAGCGGCAAGAAATATGCCCGAGCGCCGCTCATACATTTCTTCAAATCCACCTCAATGCAGCTGCGGAAACACCTCTTTCAGCGCGGGATAGAGTTTGCGGTACCTTTCATACCGCGCGTCGTAACGTGCAACAAGCGCGGGATCGGGCACGATGGTCTCCGTGACACGCACGATCGCCGCCGCTGCCTCCGCCACGTCCCGGTACGCGCCGCAGGCGACCATCGCGAGCATCGCGCCCCCCATCCCGGGGCCTTCCTCCGCGGCGGGAACATCCAGCGCGATCCCGAGCACATTGGCAAAGATTTTTCGCCACAGCGGAGACTTCGCCCCGCCGCCGCAGATCTTGCTCCGCACAATGGGAATTCCAAGGCTGCGCGCCACCGCGAGGCTGTCACGCAGCCCGAACGCAACGCCCTCGAGCATCGCCTGCACGAGATCGGCGCGCATCGTATCAAGCGACATGCCGACGAACGCCGCGCGGGCGTCCGTATCGTTGATCGGGCTGCGTTCCCCCATGAGATACGGCAGGAAGAACACGCGATTGTTCCCGAGCCGATCCTCGGCGATCTCCGCCTGCTCCGCCGCATAGTCCTTCGTCCGCAGGATGCGCTCCATGAGCCATGTGTTGCAGGACGCCGCACTCAGCATGACGCCCATCAGATGATAGCCGTTGTCCGCGTGTGCAAACGAATGCAGGGCGTTGTGCGGGTCGACGCCAAACGACTTGCTCGTGATAAAAATCGTCCCCGATGTCCCGATGGAGATATTGCACGCACCCTCGCCGACCGTACCTGTGCCGACGGCGGCTGCGGCATTGTCCCCCGCGCCTGCCGCGACGACCGTTGTCTCCGGTATGCCGAGACGCGCCGCGACCTCCGGCAGCACGGTACCGACGGCGGCGGCGGACGGGAACACCCGCGGCATCTGCGTCTCCCGCACGCCGCAGAGATCGAGCATCTCCGCCGACCACATGCCGCGCCGAACATCATAGAGGAGCATTCCGGACGCGTCCGACGGGTCGGTGCAGTGCACGCCCGTGAGCCGATAGTTGATATAGTCCTTGGGCAGCATGATCTTATCGATGCGCGCAAAGAGTTCCGGCTCGTGTTTTTTCATCCACAGGAGCTTTGGCGCCGTAAAGCCCGCAAAGGCAATATTCGCCGTACGCGCGCTGAGTGTCTCCCTGCCGACGGTCTCGTTCAGATAGTCGACCTCATCCGCTGTGCGCCCGTCGTTCCAGAGAATCGCGGGGCGTATCACGCGATCCGCCGCGTCGAGCACGACAAGGCCGTGCATTTGGCCGCCCGCGCCGATGCCTGCCACCTGCGCGCCGTCATGTCCGCGGAGAAGCGCAGGGATCCCCTCCTCCACCGCCTGCCACCATGCCGCGGGATCCTGTTCGCTCCAGCCGGGCTGCGGAAAGTCGAGCGGATAGCTGCGGGACACAATGTTTTTAATATCGCCCGTCTCGTCCGTCAGGAGCAGCTTGCACGCGGACGTGCCGAGATCGATGCCGATGTAAAGCATTTCATCACCTCTCCCGTGCGGCGCTTACGATTTCGCCGACTGATTGTAGATGTCAAACGCAACCGCCGCGAGGAGCACCAGCCCCTTAATCGCCTGCTGCCAGTCGATGCCGACGCCCATGATGGACATACCGTTGTTGAGTACGCCCATGACGAGACCGCCGACCACAGCGCCGATGATCGTCCCGACGCCGCCGCTCGCGGATGCGCCCCCGATGTAGCACGCGGCGATGGCGTCCAACTCGAACATCATGCCTGCCGAGGGTGCCGCCGCATTGAGACGCGCGGAGAAGACAAGCCCCGCGATTGCAGCCATCAGCCCCATGTTGACAAAGACGATGAACCGCACCCACCGTGTCTTGATGCCCGAGAGCTGCGCCGCACGCTCATTGCCGCCCACCGCATAAATGTGACGTCCGAAGACCGTACGGCTGCAAATGAACGAATAAAGCGCCACGAGGAATCCGAGCAGGATCAAAATGACGGGCAGCCCCTTGAACTGATCGAGCCAATAGCACGCGACAAGGCTGACGAGCGCGATCGCCGCGCATTTCACCGTGAATACGGCGGCACTGTCCGCGGGGATCCCGTGGCGCAGGCGCTGCCGCCGTCCGTTTGCGACAAGATAGATGCCGATTGCGGCGATGAGGACGGCAACGAGCATCGTGCTCATGGGGAGCGCGCCGATGCCGGGAATGTCCGCAAGGAAGCGCTGCGCGACGAACTGATAGCTTTCGGGGAACGGTGAGAGCGTATTGCCGTCCAGAATAATCATCGTCGCCCCGCGGAAGAGCAGCATCCCCGCGAGCGTCACGATGAAGGCAGGTACGCGAACGAACGCGATCCAAAAGCCCTGCCACGCGCCGATGGCGATGCCGAGCAGGATGCACGCAGCGATCGTCAGCGGCACAGACATCCCCATCGTGACGATCATCGTCGCCGCAACCGCGCCGATCACGGCGACCACCGATCCGACGGAAAGGTCGATATCCCCCGTCAGGATGCAGGGCAGCATCCCGATCGCGAGAATCAAAATGTAGCTGTTCTGCATGACGAGCTTCGAGATATTCATCGGGGCGAGCAGCACGCCGTCCGTACACCACTGGAAAAAGAGCGCGATCACGACGAGCGCGATGAACATCGCGTATTTATGCACCGCCGTCTGCAAAATCCCCGCAGCGCTCATCCCCGCCGCCCCTTCTTTTTGTCCGCTCATAAGTATTCCTCCTCCGTCATCCGGCATTTGCCCGCCGGGTATTGCTCTGCATGATGTACCGCATGATGCTCTCCTGCGAGGCTTCCTCCGCAGGCAGCTCGCCCACGAACCGCCCTTCGTTCATGACGTAGATGCGGTCGCTGACGCCGAGCACCTCCGGCAACTCGGACGAGATGACGAGCACACATTTGCCCGCTGCCGCCAGCTCGTTGATCACGCAGTAGATCTCGTATTTTGCCCCCACGTCGATGCCGCGCGTCGGCTCGTCGAGGATGAGCACGTCGGGATCGGCGTAGAGCCAGCGTGCGAGCATGACCTTCTGCTGATTGCCGCCCGAGAGATTGCGCGTGCGCTGATAGATGCCGGGTGCCTTGATGCGCAGCTTCTTCAGATAGTCCTCGGCGACGCCGATCTCCTCCTCCTCGCGGATAATGCCGCGTGCGGAAAGGCGCGGGAGGGTCGGCAGACTGATGTTCTCGCGGATACTCTGCCCGAGGATGAGTCCCTGCCCCTTGCGATCCTCCGTAACGTAGGCGATGCCGTGCGCGATTGCATCGCCCACGCTGTTCACAGTGATTTCCTTGCCGTCCTTAAAAATTTTTCCTGTGATATTGCGTCCGAACGACTTGCCAAAAAGGCTCATTGCCAGCTCCGTCCGTCCCGCACCCATAAGCCCCGCGATGCCGACCACCTCACCGCGACGTAGGCGCAGATTCACACGATCCACCACGCGCCGCCCTGCGATGTAGGGCGAATCCACGCACCAGTCCCGCACCTCGAGACAGACCTCACCGACATGCTGCTCCGTGCGCGCGGGATAGCGATCCGTGATCGCGCGCCCGACCATGCCGCGGATGATGCGCTCCTCTGAGATCTCGTCCGTGCCCTTTGTGAGCGTCTCGATCGTCCGTCCGTCGCGGATCACCGTGATTTTATCCGCGATGCGCGTGACCTCGTTCAGCTTATGAGAGATGATGATTGCCGTCATGCCGAGACGCTGCCGCAGCTCTAAAATAAGATTCAGCAGTTTTTCACTGTCGTCGTCATTGAGCGCAGCCGTCGGCTCGTCAAGGATGAGGAGTCGCACATCTTTGGCGAGCGCCTTCGCGATCTCGACGAGCTGCTGCTTGCCGACGCCCATCTTGTTCACCGGCATCTCCGGTGACTCGCTGAGGCCTACGCGCCGTATGAGTTCTGCCGCACGTTCATAGACCGTCTCCCAGTCGATGATACCGCGCCGCTGCTGCTCATTTCCAAGGAAGATATTCTCCATCACCGAAAGATAGGGGATAAGCGCAAGCTCCTGATGAATGATGACGATGCCGACACGCTCGCTCTCGCGAATGTCCCGGAACCGGCATTCTTCCCCGTCGTAGAGAATTTTCCCGCCGTAACTCCCATAGGGATATACGCCGCTCAGCACGTTCATGAGCGTGGATTTCCCCGCACCGTTCTCACCGACGAGCGCGTGGATCTCCCCCGCGCGCACGGAGATGTTGACCTTATCAAGCGCGCGCACGCCCCCCGGGAAAACCTTCTCGATATCCTGCATTTCCAGCAGTACGTCCGCCATAGTTTCACCTCCTAGAAAAAACGTCCTCTGCGATCCGATGAGACCATTCCGGTTCCCGAGGAATCGACAGAGGACGCACGCCGCTCTTATTTATTTCTGCAATTCGGCTTCGGTGTAGTATCCGGAATCGATCAGCAGCGCCTTATAATTCGAGGCATCGACGAATTTCGGCTCGAGTAGGTACGAGGGAACAATCTTCACGCCGTTGTCGTAGTCCTTCGTATTGTTGACCTCCGGCTCCTGCTTGTTCAGGACAGCCTCGACCATCTTCACAACCTCATCCGCGAGCGCACGCGTGTCTTTGAAGACCGACATGGACTGTTCGCCCGCAATGATTGCCTTCACATTCGGCAGATTCGCATCCTGTCCCGTGATCACCGGCATCTTTTTGCTTGCCGTATTGTATCCCGCAGATTTCAATGCCGACTGAACCCCGAGAGAGACCGAGTCGTTAGAGCAGAGCACCGCATCTACATTCGCACCCGTGTAGTAAGTCGTCAGGATGTTGTCCATGCGCTCCTGTGCCTTTGCCTCATCCCAGTTTGGTGTCGCACACTGCTCGCGCGTCATCTGACCCGAGCGCACGACGAGCTGCCCCTTTTCGATATAGGGCTTCAGTACGTCCATCGCACCGCCGAAGAAAAAGTTCACGTTGTTGTCGTCCATCGGCCCCGTCGAAATCTCGAGGTTAAATGGACCTTTGCCCTCGGCAAGCCCCAGTTTATCAGCGATGTACTGTCCCTGAATCTTGCCGACGAGATAATTGTCGAACGTCGCATAGTAATTGACCGCATCCGTATTCATGATGAGACGGTCATAGGCGATGACCGCAACGCCCGCGTCCTTCGCCTCGTTGAGTACCGAGGAGAGCGCACTGCCGTCGATCGAGCCGACGACGACGACCTTGCAGCCCTTCGTGATCATGTTCTCAATCTGCGAGACCTGCGTCTCCACCTTGTTCTCTGCGAACTGCAAGTCCACGTCGTAGCCCTTCTCGCGGAGCTTCTTCTCCATGTTCGCGCCGTCCTGGTTCCAGCGCTGGAGCGATTTCGTCGGCATCGAGACGCCGACCTTGATCCCCTTGCCGGCATCCGATGTACTGCCGCCCCCGTTCGAGCCGCCGCATCCGGCGAAAAACGCCGCCGTCACCAGTGCCAGACCGCAGGCGAGGAGTTTCTTCATGCGCATCCTTATCAGCCTCCTAAATAGTGTCCGACGTCCCTCCCGGGACTTTTTCCTCCATATGTGTTCGAGCAAAATTTATACACGAAAGTACGATTCATATTATTGATTTATCATGTATATCTTTTTCTGTGCTCGAGCACAGTTATAGAGTATCAGAGCGGCATAGAGTTGTCAAGTCCAAATTGACAGAATTTCTATAAAATGTTTGTCAAACAGGAAAAAAGAACGTATAATGTGGCAAACGGGGAGGGAGTTTATGATCACCATCAAACAGATCGCCGAGCTGTGCGGCGTCTCGCGCGGCACAGTGGATCGCGTCATCAACGGGCGCGGCAACGTCAAGGAGGAAAAACGCGCGCAGATCCTCAAGACCATGGCAGAGTTCGGCTACCGTCCAAATCCTGCGGCACGCGCGCTCGTCTCACAGAAACAATGCCCCGTCGCGGGCATCGTCATCGCGGCGAGCGAAATACAATTCTTCTCCCCCATCATCACTGCCCTGCGCAAAGCCGCCGATTACTACGGCCGTTTCGGGCTCGAAACGCAGTTTCACCTCCTCACAGGGTACAGTGTCCGGGAACAATGCGATGCGATTGCCGCTCTGCGTGTGGCGGGCGCGGAGGCGCTGATCATCAACCCCATCAACGACCCGGAGGTCATCTCCGCGCTCGAGGAAGCCATCGCCGACGGCATCTTCGTCGTCTCGCTCAACAACGACTTTGAGACGCGGCAGCCGCACATCTATGTCGGCTGCGATTACGAAGCGGGCGGGCGCACGGCGGCGGCGCTCCTGCGCAAAATTTGCAGGGGGAGCATCAACGCGGGCGTCAGTTACAGCGGCGAGCGGATGCTCGGGCATCTCCGGCGCGTCGAAGGGTTCCGCAGCCGCCTCGCCATGGAGGAGAGCTGCAGCGTCGTCGCCGTCGAGGAGGACTCCGACGACGACATCCACGCCTACGAGGAAACGCTCCGCATGATCGACGAACACCCCGAGATGAACGCCTTTTTCATCGCAACCTCAGGCGGCGCTCACGGCGTCTGCCAAGCATTCGTCAAGCGCAGGCGCACACAGGATGTCACCATCGTCACCTTTGACACCATCCCCGCCATCGAGCGCTCCCTGCGTGCCGGCATCATCGACGCCGCCATTTATCAGCACCCGCGCAGGCAGGGCGAGATCGCCATGCAGCTCACCTACGACCGCCTCATCAGCGGCATCGCTCCCTCACGCGAACGCTATATCATGCAGAACGAAATCCGCATCATCGAAAATTTTTAACTGCCGATATGAAAAGAAGCTGCTGCACGTTCATGTGCAACAGCTCCTTTTCGTATCGGATGAAATCGAAGTAAGCCCATTTTTGCATTCAAATCTGCGGCATACGCCCCCGCAGCATCGGCAAAAGCAGAAGTGCGATGACGCTGTTGACAATGCCCTCGACAATCAATCCCGGCGTCGAAGTGAGCGCCGCTATGAGACCATCGTAGAGCACCGCGCCGACAAGCGTATAAGCAAACGCCATCCACAGGCTCGAGAGCAGCAGCGCCGTCACGATTCTCCCTTGCCCTATTGCACGCCCCTGCGGTGCAATGCGATAGACAATCTCCGCCATGCCGTATTTGATCACAATCGTCGGCACAGCCCAAAGGGCAAACCCGCCAAGCAGATCCGCGAGCGCTGAGCCAAGACATGCGGCGATGAGTGCGGGGCGGCGCGGCACAAGGAGCGCCAACAGGAAGATCACCGCATCGCCGAGATGCGCATAGCCGAGCGGGATCGGGATATGAGGCACAAATGTTGCAATAAAAACAAGCGCTGTCATAAGTCCCGTAAAGACAATTTCACGTGTGGAAAAACTGCTATACAAAATATCATGCTCCTCTGTTCATCTTACAGAATATAACATAGCACATGCGGGATTAAAATACAATGTATCATCTGTAAGCACAGCAAAACAAATGACCTCCGTCGCTCAAATATGGTGAAGGAGGTCATTTTTGATATATCGTTACGAAAGGATACGCACGATCCGCGTCAGCGAATCCGACCAGAGCAGGATGCCGAGGAGGATGAGCACGACGCCCGCGGCGCGCTGAATCTTTGGCAGATATTGGTAGAACGCTCTCAGTTTGACGATGTGGCGCCGCCAAATGACCGCGAGCAGGAAGAACGGCACTGCAAAGCCGAGACTGTAGACGAAGAGCAGGAGCGCACCCGCGCCGACTGTGGCGGTGTCACCCGCATAGAGGAGGATCGTGCCGAGCACAGGACCCGTGCAGGGCGTCCATCCGAGTGTGAAGCCGCAGCCGAGAAGGAACGCGCCGCCGATGCCGTCAAATCCACGCCGCTGGAACGGGCGGTATTCTCTGAGCAGCAGTGGAATGCGCACCCACCCCGTCATAAAGAATCCCATGATGATGATGAGCACCGCCGCCCCCTGCCGCAGAATGTCCTGATAGGAGAAGAGCCACGATCCAATGAGTGAAGCGGTCGCACCAAGGAGGACAAAGACGAGGGTAAATCCCGCGAGAAATGCCGTCGTATTTGCATAGAGACGCCGCGCTTCTCCGCCGTCCTGCTTGCTGTTCTGCGCAAGGATGAGCGAGAACGTCGGCAAGAGCGGCAAAACGCAGGGAGAGACAAAAGAGAGTACACCCGCAAGGAACGCCCCGCCAAGCATGGTGACGGTCATAGACTCCCCCTTTCCGCGTACGCAGGATCAAAGAGCCGCTTAGAGGTGGTTAATGACATCTTCAAGCTGCTCCTTTGTCACGCCGCCCGTACGGCGATAGACTACCTTGCCCTCGGCATTCACGACAACGGTCGTCGGGATGGCACGAACCCCGTA
Organism: Selenomonas sp. oral taxon 137 str. F0430; assembly: GCF_000183625.1. Taxonomy (NCBI): domain Bacteria; kingdom Bacillati; phylum Bacillota; class Negativicutes; order Selenomonadales; family Selenomonadaceae; genus Selenomonas; species Selenomonas sp. oral taxon 137. Next base: position 17,468 of record NZ_AENV01000014.1, on the reverse strand, counting down.
GAGCGTCGCTGCCTCGCCCTTTGCATCAAGGAGAACGGGCAGCTCCACCCCGCGGTCGGAGAGGAATTTCTGTACAGGCGCAGCTTCTTCCTGCAAGTTCACCGCATAGAAATCCACCTGATCCTTATGCGCGGCATAGAACGCGGCGATGTCCGGAATCTCTGCCTGACAGGGCGGACACCATGTCGCCCAGAAATTGATGACGTAGGGCTTTCCGTTCGCCTTGACGGTGACATCCTCGCCCGCTGGATTCTTCAGCGTGAAGGTCGGCGCGACATCTCCCGTCAGCCCCTTACCCGCAGGTTCCTGTGACTGATGCTGTGCGCTCGCGGTCTGTCCCGCCGCCGCACCGCTGTCGCTGTTCCCGCAGCCGACGAAGAGAGAGAGCGAGAGGAGTCCCGCAAATGCTGCCATATATGTTCGTTTCATAGGATTTCCTTTCATATTTATACATCGAGATTACCAAGTTCATACTGCACGACGGTCAGCGCTGCGATCGCCGCGGTCTCCGCACGCAGGATCAAATGCCCGAGCGATACGGGCTGCGCCCCTGCCGCCGTCAGCCGCGCCGCCTCGGCGGGTGAAAATCCGCCCTCGGCGCCGACGATGAGGACGACGCGCGCACTCGTCACAGTCCGAAGAACGGCGCGCATCGACTGCATCCGCTCTCCCTCATAGCAGAAAATTACCGTCGTATCCACGCCGCCAAAAATCTCTGCATCCCCAAGTATGCTGTCGATAGAGCCGACAGGGGCAACGTGCATGAGCAACAGGCGCCCACACTGTTTTGCCGCCTCGTCTGCGATCTTTTGCCAGCGTGCGGTCTTTGCTGCTGCCTTCTTGGCATCGTAGCGCACGACGACGTGCTCGGTCACGATCGGGTGGAGCGCCGCCGCGCCCAGCTCCACCGCCTTTTGCACAACAAAGTCCGTCTTCTCCCCTTTGAGAAGAGCCTGCACGAGGATGACCTCCGCGCGGGCGGGGGCATCGTCCTCCACATACGAATCGAGCCGCAGCGTCACGGCATCCCGTGCAACCGCCGTGACCGTCATGCGCGCGGCGCGTCCGTCCGTGCCCGCGACGACGTGTACAGCACCGAGCTGCGCGCGCATCACGCGCGCGAGATGATGCGCATCGCCGCCCGTAATACGGATTTCGGGTGTGAGTTCCCCCGGGTAAAACAGCCGGCGCATTATTCGAAGACTTCCTCCTTGCGGCGCATGATCATCGCCGCCCACTCTTTATCACAGGTCATGTCAAGCACGGTAAAGCCGTGCTGTTCTGCGGCACGCTCCACATCACCGATACGGTCGTCGATGATACCCGACGCAAGGAATGTACCTCCGGGGGCAAGGAATTCGTCAAGTCCATCGAGCAAGCGGATGACAACGTACGCAATGATATTCGCCATAATGAGACCGGCAGGCTCCATACCGCGGCAGATAGCGAGCAAATCGCTCTCCATCGCGACGACATGCCCCCGCACGTCATTCTGTACGATATTCTGCTCCGCGACACGCACAGCCACCGGATCGCAGTCCATCGCGAGAACTTCCCCGGCACCGAGTTTTGCCGCGGCAATGGCAAGGATCCCCGAACCACATCCCACATCATAGACGCGCGTCCCCGGGACGACGAGATGTTCCAATGCGCGCAGACACATTGCGGTCGTTGCATGAGCACCGGTACCGAACGCCGCGCCGGGATCGAGATCAATGACGATTTCATCGTCTTTTGCCGTATATTCTTCCCATGTAGGACGCACGACAATGCGCTGCCCGATTTTCTCCGTATGAACGTATTCCTTCCAGGTCTCCGCCCAGTCCTCATCCGCCATAAACGTATGCGAAATCGTCCCGGCACCGACGCGCACGGCGCTCTCCTGCAGCGCCGCGACACGCTGTGCGAGCGTACGCAGGCGCTCCTGGAGATGCGCATCATCCGGCAGATAGGCGGATACGGTCACGGTGTCCGTGTCCTCGGCGCGCGGCAGGTCGGTGTAGTCCCAGAGCCCGGCATCAATGTACTCATTGACCAGCGACGGATCGTCGAGCTCCACGCCTCCCGCGCCGAGCTCGAGCAGAATATTCCCGATCAAATCCGCAGCTTCATGCGTCGTCACTACACTTACTTTTGCCCAGCGCATATCGACTCCTCCTATTCCCGGTTCCGCAATCCACACTTCTCCGGTGGGAAATAGCTGCGTTTATTATACATGATATAGGCGGGAAAAGCGATTAGAATATTCTTTTTTTAGCGCCCGCAAGCTGCCTCCTCTGAAAAAGAGCTGCCGCGCGCCAAAGGCGTACGACAGCTCTCAGTCAAAAGCCGGGCGTTTCTTAGATCGCAGCCTGCCACAGACCGTGGAGGTTGCAGTAAGCAAGTACCTTCACCGGGGCATCGCCGTCCGCAAGGCGGAATGTCACCTCCGGCGCATCCGACGGCGTGAGGTTCACGCGCTGCTCACCGCGCTTGGTGACAAGCAGAACCCAGTCGATGAGATGCGCATCCGTCATTGGATGTGCCACCGAACCGACACTCACATGCACTTCGTTCTTCGCGGCATCATAGGTCGCGACCGGCACATGCTTCTCGTGTGCGGCATCCACCGTGTTCGGCGTCAGTTCCTTCAGCTCCGTGCCGCAGCACGTCAGCTCATGCGCTTCATCCCCATAGACCTCAACGACATGCGCGTTGTGCGCAAGATAAAATTTTGACATAAAAAGCCCTCCTATCGCGGAAGCTCCCATAGCGGTCGAGCTTCCCAAAAGTAAATACACAGCAAAGATAAAGGCGGGACGGTATAAACGTCATCTATATTGCCTTTCACGAATAATAATTCTCCATAAAAAGGAAATATCCTTCTTTTGCCGTAAAAATAATTTATCTTTTATTTTTGTTTTCGTTGTCCTCAACAGGCACATGTACGCCGATAAAATCCTGCACAAGATAGCGCGGGCGCCGTTTGACTTCCAAATAGATTTTTGCGACGTACTCACCGATGACTCCAATTGAGAGGAGAATGAGGCCGCCGAGAAACCACAGCGAGACGACGAGACTCGTCCAGCCGACGATAGTCTCGCCGATGAAGTGGCGGAAGATCGACCACAGGAGGATCAAGCCGCTCACAAAGGAGATGAACATGCCCATCTGCGCGATGAGCCGGATGGGGCGCGCCGAGAGCGACGTCACCCCTTCCCACGCGAACGATGCCATGCGCCGCCACGGGTATTTCGATTCCCCCGCGCGCCGCGGGGCGCGGCTATAGTAAACGACATCGTGCGCGAGCCCGATCATCGGCACGAGACCGCGCAGGAAGAGATTGACCTCCGGATACGCTGCGAGTGCATCGAGCGCGCGCCGATCCATCAGGCGAAAATCCGCATGGTTGAACACGATGTCCGCGCCGAGACCGCGCATGACGCGGTAGAAGCTCTCCGCCGTGAACCGCTTGAAGAACGTGTCCGTCTCTCTGCTCGCGCGCACACCATAGACAATATTCGCACCCGCAGCGTATTTTCAATCATGCCATCAACGGCATCCACATCGTCCTGCAGATCCGCATCCATGCTGACGGTCACGTCGGCATAGGGACGCACGGTCATGAGCCCTGCGAGAAGCGCATTCTGATGCCCCTCGTTGTGTGCGAGGTTGATGCCCGTGCACAGTTTATTATTCTCCGTCCACGCGGTGATGCGCTGCCACGTCCCGTCCCTGCTGCCGTCGTTGACAAACACGACACGGCTATGCGCACTGATACTGCCGCACGCAATCAGCGCGGAAAGTTTTTCCGTAAGAACATGTGCCGTATCGTCGAGCACTTCCTGCTCGTTGTAGCAGGGAACGACGAGATAGAGTACGGGCGGCTTCATGACCGATCGTCCTTATAGACAGAGAGTCCGTCGCGGCTCTCTACGAGCGTCCAATGATCCGCGCCAAGCTCTTTTTTCATCTTTTGATACATATAGTCGCGCATGATGATGTACTTCGGACGCCCGTCCTCGCGCAGCGCCGCAAGAGATTCCACACGGTTCGTATCCGCCTCGATGCCCGGAATATCCGTATAGAGCATCACCCCGGGGCGCAGCTGCTTGTCGATGTAGAGCACACGCCCCTCTGCCTCGGCAGAATCACGATATTCCTGCGCATAGCGGAGGGCGAGTTCCTTGACGCTGAAATGCCCGGAAACCGCGGGGATCATCACGCCAAACGCGAGGATCATCGTCAAAACGCCCGCCGCGGCGTGCAGCCACGCCGCGAGGAGAAGCCGATGTGAGGCAGTGATAGAGTAGACGATCGCCGCCCCAAGAACGAGCGTAAGCACGCCGAGCCAAAGCCCGCCCTCCGCGAGTTCCGCCATGCTGTCTCCGCTCATCAGCCACCCAAGGCCGAGCACAAGGAACATGAGCGCACTCCCGCCCGCCCATGCAAAATGCGTCCCGCGCCAATCCTCCATCATACGTGCAAGGTTCCACGCAATGATCGTCGAGAGCGCGGGCGTCAGAAGCAGCATATAGGAGACCTGCTTCGTCTGCGCAATAGAGAAGAATACGAGGACGAAAATCCACCACACTTGGAAAAAGGAAAGAAGCTGTGCCTCCTCGCCAAAGCTGCGATAGAATGCATTTCGAACCGACTGCACGAGCAGTCCCGTCCACGGGAAAAAACCGAGAATGATGACAGGCAGATAAAACCACCAATGTGCGCGCACGGGATGCAGCGGCGCAGTGAATCGGCTGACATTATGAAAGCCGATGAACTCGTTGACGAACGCCATGCCGTGTACCGCATACATATAGCCGTACCACGGCAGCCCGACCGCAACGACAAGCAGCAGACCGCGCACAACATGCATCCGCAGGAACTCTTCAAGCCGATGAGTCAGGAGAAGATAGAAAAATATAATCGCGCCCGGAAATACAACGCCGATGGGGCCCTTCGTCATAACGGCAAAGCCGCAGGCAATATACATGAACCAATAATGCCGATGGATAAAGCTAAAGAGCGCCGCCGTCACGAAAAAGAGCAGCGTCGTATCGGTCACGGATGCCTTCCCCATATATATGAGCATGACACTCGTCCCCATGACGATCCCCGACCAAAAGCCCGTACGCGCGCCAAAGAGCCGCGCCGATGCCAGCGCCGTCATGAGGACGGAGCCGATCGCCATGAGCGCGGCGGGCAGGCGCGCCGCTGTTTCGCTGAAGCCGCCGAAAATTTTGAACGAAGCGGCGACCATCCAGTAGAAGATCGGCGGTTTATCATACCAATACTCATTGTAGATGCGCGGTGACAGATAGTCGCCGAACCGGATCATCTCCTTTGCCGTCTCCGCATAGACCGGTTCGTCCGGGTCAAGCAGCGGCGTCGCACCGATACCGTAGAGAATTTGGAACGAAACGATCGCGAGCAGCAAGAGATAAACCGGCCAGGCAAGTGTTTTATCATCATTCATGCAAATGCGCACCTCACAAAACAGTAATTTTCCTGCATTGTACCATAAACGCCCCGCCCGAAGAAAGCCCCGCGCACAAAAAAGCCGCACCTCTAGGCGAATGTGCGGCCGTTGGGTCAGAGCAGCTGCTGCGCGCAGTCAATATCGGTGATGAGTACATTGATGAATCCGCCGCGGATCGCACCGCGCACCGCTTCCGTCTTTTGACTGCCGCCCGCAGCGCCCACGCGCCGCGGGATTTTTTTCAGCGTATCGAGCGGGATGCCCGCAACGCGCTCGTTGAAGGCACGAAAGGGCGCCGTGTCGCCGTCTTTGTTAAAGTAGCGCAGCGCTATATCTCCTACCGCGCCGTGTGCCGTAAAGTCGTCGAGCATCGTGCCGTCCACATAGCCCGTCTGCAGGATGGTCGAGTCATCGACGGAAGGGACGCCGATCCCCATGAGCACAATGTCAAGACGCTCGTAGAGCCGCGTCACATTGCGGATCGTGCGCTCCTCAAGGAACCCCTCGAGCACCTCGCGGCGCGAGAACACAGCGGGCGAGAAGAACTGCACGCAGTCGCCCGCAAACCGGTCGGCGAACTCCTGCGCCAGATAGTTCGAGTGAATATCGAGGCGACTCTCCGCCACCCCGCCGACAAGAGGGACAAAAGTCGCCCTGATGGCGCTGCGGATGAAGTAATCCGACCGTACGATCTGCTGCATGGTAAAGCCCATCGTAATGCCGACAAGATCGCCGTCCGCGAGGATGCGCGCAAGATACTCGAGCGCGGCGCTGCCAACCTCCGAGCGCGCAGCCTCCCCGGGCGTCGAGACAGGGGCGGACGGGACAACGATAACCTCCTGCAAACCGTATTTCTGCTCCAGGTCACGCTCCATACGCCCATAGGCGATGTTGTCCGGATTTTGTATCTCGATGCGGACGATACCGCGTTCCTTGCCGATGCTCAACATACGCGAGACGGTCGGGCGCGATATGCCGAGCGTCTCGCAGATCTCCTTCTGTCCGAGGCCGTCGAGATAGTAGAGACTGCAGCATTTGAATATGAGACGTACATCGTCAATAATCTTCTTCACAAGCCCCTCCTTTCATAACCGAAGCGCATAGAAATTATTGCAAGATTTATTCTTAATGTTGACATTTTTTCTATCAAACTGTGTGAAAAAGGGGCTGTCCGTGCGCCAGCCCCCGGAATATCTTAAAAAAGATCAGTAAACCTCGATGGTCGCGCCCATTTTGAAATCCGCAGTCGTGAGCGGCGTATCCCCCGTGAGCATAATGCAGCCGGGGCGCTCCGGCTCCGTACCACCCTTGAACGAGAGCGTGCAGTGACCGATCTGCCGCAGCGTGTGCAGCGCCTCTTCGCCGACCGCGGTGATGTCGAACGCCTTGTCACAGATGATCATCGTATCGCCGACCGCCGGATCTTCATTATAGTTCGCGGTCGTATGCAGGACGGAAAACTCCGCCAGCTCCGCTGGCGCGTTATTGTCAAAGATAACAATGAAATTGGCGCTCGGATCGTCAAGGAAGTGCAGTGCCTCTTCGCCCCAGCTCGTGATTTCGCAGTAGAATTTCATGACCGCTTCCTCCTCTTTATGCCCGTTTCTCCTCACGGCGCGTCATATAGAGATAGATTTTCTCCGTGACGATGCCGCGGATCAGGATGACGACAACACCGACGAGGAAATAGCGCACGGCGAGATCGCCGAGCGGCAGTCCGAGCATTGTGATGCCCGACGCGATCCCCATGTAGACGAAGAGTTCGCCGCCGTTCGCATGTGGGAAGAGCCCCGTCACAGGATGGACGAAGCTGACCGCCGCATCATAGTACGCGGGTTTATATCTCTGCTCAACAAAATTGCCGAACGTGTAGCACATGGGATTGCCGAGGAAGAGCACGGCAAGCACGGGGAGCACCGTATAGCGCGTGATGATGTTCTCCGTCGCACGCTGCGCCACGCCGTTCACGCGATCCTCGCCGATGAGCTTGATGACCGAATTGACCGCCGTCATCATGATGACGAGCAGAGGAATGATGCCCGTGACCCACGAGGTGAACGTCGCCGCACCCGCGCGGAAGAGTTCCATAAAGCCGTTGGCTGCCGCCGCAATGAGTTCCATATCCATGCCCCCCTTTAGTAAAGTCCAATACTCGCCGCATAGGCGATGAGCACCGCCAGCGGTCCCGTGATCACGCGCGAATAGAGTACGGCGGGAACGCCCAGCTCGATGGTCTCGGGATCCGCCTCGCCGAGACTCAGCCCCACGGGGACAAAGTCTGCGCCGACCTGCGCGTTGATGGCAAAGAGCGCGGGGAGCGCATACTGCGGCGGGATATTTCCCATGCCGATCTGCGCGCCGAGCAGCGTGCCGACGACCTGCGCGATGACTGCGCCCGGGCCCAGCACCGGGGAGATGAACGGGATCGCGCAGATGAGCGAGATGACGAGCATCCCCGGGAGCGTGCTCGCCAGCGGGGAGATGGTCGTTGCAATGACATTGCCGAGCCCCGACACACTGATGATGCCGAGAATCATCGAGACGAACGCCATGAACGGCAGGATGCTCTTAATCGTGATGTCGATGGTCTCGCGCCCCGCCGCGTAGAATTTATTGACCACGCCGCCGATGCCGATGCCGAGCCGCGTGACGAAATTCTTGTCGCGGCTGCCCTGCAGGCGGGCGACCTCCGCCTTTGCCTGCTCTTTGGTCTTTGGCACGTAGTCCGACGCCGCGCGTACGGCGGCGGCCTCCGCCTCGTCCGCATAAGAAAGACAGGATGCATCCACCGCCGAGACGTAAAGCTCCTTCGTAATAAACTGCGCCAAAGGACCCATCTTACCGACGGGCAGGAGGTTCGCCGTCAAAATCCCCTTCTTCGGATAGACGCCGCAGCGCGCCGTGCCGCCGCAGTCCACAACGGCGAGCAGGATTTCCTCATCCGGCACGCCCGCGCGGAACCCGTCCACCGCTTCGCATCCCGTCATTTCGGCAATCTTCGCCGCCACAGGATGAATACCGCCGCCTGTAATACTGACGATCTTATTGCGCGTCTCGGTCGGCACGAGGACGAGAGGGCCGCCCCAGCCGCCGTTGCCGGCAACGATCTTCACGGATTTGAACATACGCCTTCCTCCTAATCATCAATAAATTCTATAAATTTTCGCTGTCATGTGTCGGCACCGTTTTTCTGCTGCACGCCGCCAAGCCGAGCAATCAGCGCGTCAAGCGCCGCGATATGCCCCTTGTAATGCGCTCGCCTCTTATCCGGCAGCGCAGCGTACTCCGCATGTAAATCATAGATCGTCCGTCCCGTGATCCCTTCGATCGGGCGAAAACGGCTGAGGATGGTCATCCCCTGCATCATGCGCCCATCCAGAATCTCACCGTCGGAATTGCAGGCGATGATCACGATGTTCGAGGGGCCGAGCTTTCGGCGGCGCGAGCCGATGCCGACGTTGCCCAGCTTGTGCATCTCGCGCACGGCACGCTTGTACTCCTTGACCTGCAGATGCGTTCCGACAACCTGAACAACAAAGAGCAGGAACAGTCCGCCGAGGAGCATCTCTGTCTGCAAGAAATCCCCTCCCCCTTCGGCATTTATTTTCTCTGTGATGTTTTAAATTATAGCATCGGGAAACATTTTTTACAATAAATACTTTGTTGAATTTTTGTAAATGTAAACTTCTGATTCGGACCGCCTTGTCATTTGTTCCAATACAAAAACGCTGTCGATCAAATCGACAGCGTTTTGTATGAAATTCTTCTCAGGGCTGCTTTGAGATCAGCTCGATGTAGTGCGTCAGCACCTTGCGCATGCCCTCATCCGAAGCCTTCTGCAGTTCGACCAGTGAATCCGGCTCCGCCGCCTTGATCTCCGCCATCGCACCGACGAGGAAATCTGTATAGACATTCAGCTTTGTAATCCCCTCGCGCACAGCACGGCGCAGATTCTCATCGCCCGTGCCGGAACCGCCGTGCAGAACGAGCGGAACAGGAACGGCGGCAGCGAGCTCCTGCAGGCGTTTAAAGTTCAGTTCCGGAGTTCGGCTGCCCGCATAGACACCGTGCGACGTACCGATCGATACGGCGAGAGAATCAACCCCCGTGGCCGCAGCAAAGGTCTTTGCCTCCTCCACCGTCGTGTAGACACTGTCTGTGGTCGCCCCCTCGATCCCCTCCGATGCGCCGCCCACATGACCGATCTCCGCCTCAACGCTCACGCCCTTTGCATGCGCGCAGGCGACGACTTCCCTGGTCAGGCGGATGTTCTCGTCCATGTCCTTCATCGAGGCATCCAGCATGACCGAGGTAAAACCGAGTTCGACGGCACGCTGCAGGAAGTCAAAATCCTGCCCGTGGTCGAGATGCAGAACAATCGGCGTATCGACCTTTTCCGCCCAGTACTTGCCGACGAGCGCCGCCTCCTCAAGGGAAATCAGGCCCGCATGCCCCTGTGCAAAAGAGAGCAGAATCGGGGTTTTGAGCGCATCCGCAGTCTGCACAAAGACACGCGCGGCGTTCAGTGTTAAAAAATCGGGCGCGACGATGCCGTAACGGCCTGCCTTTGCCGCATCGAGCACGGATTTTCCATCGATCAGCATGAGAATTCCCCCTTGTCTGACAACACGTTCATTGTGTGCCTATCATATTTCAGGGCAATCCTTTTGTCAATCATTTTATTTACCAGTGGTTATTCTTTTATCGTGGAACGTACACGGAAGCGACTGCGGAACGCGTCTGCCTGCGCGGTCGCATACTGTATAACACGTCCCTCGCGGTCCGTTGTCAGAATCCGCGTAACGAAGACCGGTGCCTGCTCCTCTACCTCGAGATAGAGTGCAATCTCGGGTGCGGCGTGAATGACCTCGATCGTCTTATCCTCTGCGTAGGCATGCACGCCATGTGCCTCCAACGTACGCAAAAGGCCGTTCTTCGTGAAGTCCGTGCGGACAAGCTCCGGGCAGAGTGCAAGGGGGATATAGTCGTCTGTCACTGCATAGATCTGCTCATCCACATAGCGCAGCCGCTTCAGATGAAAGACCAGCGTCTCCGCAGGGATGCCGAGCATCGCCGCAAGGTTGCCGCGCGCCGTCTCAACCACCTGCTGAAGCACCGTGCTGCGTGTCACACGCCCCTCTGCCGAGAACATCTGTGCAAGCCCAAAGCCGCGCTCGCCCGCTGCAGCGTAGTCGACGGGGATCTTCTCCCCTGTGTAGAACGAGCCGCGTCCCTGCATGCGGACAATCTTATTCTCTGCCTCAAGCAGTTCGAGCGCCTTGCGCACCGTCGGGCGGCTCACCCCCAGCTGCTGGCACAGTTCCCGTTCGCCGGGGATCGGTGAGAAATACGCCAGGTCGGCAAACTGCCGCTCCATCGCATCGCGGATTTTCTCATGCAGGCGCTGCTGCTTTCTGCTCGTCATAGATGTGCCTCCCGCTTCTTTTACTTTTGTTATAGTATTTGATTACTTATCCTTTTGTCAACACAAATACGGTTGCAATGGGATTTTACCTGTGGTAACATTTAATTATCCAATGGTAATTTTATTTTGATTAGGAGGAGTCATCATGAAGAGCAGTCTCGCGCCATTCCTCGTTGTCAATCCGAAATCCTATCTCTATGGCAAGGAGTCGCTTGCACTTGCAAAGGCTGCTGACGATGCCGCCAAAAAGACGGGGCTGAAGATCTACTTCACCTGTCCCTTCCCCGACATCCGCTATATCCGCGAGAACACAGACGCAATCATCGTCACGGCACAGGCGATGGAGAGCCTGAAACCGGGGCGCGGCATGGGGCATCTCCTTCCCGAGGCGCTCTATGACGCAGGCGCGCGCGCGACGTTCCTCAACCATGCAGAGAACCCGATGACGATGGCGGAACTCGCAAAGACCATCGCCCGCGCACGAGAGCTCGGCATCGAGACGATTGCATGCGCCGATTCGCTTGCCGAGGGCACGGCCATCGCTGCATTCCGCCCTGACATCCTCCTCTGCGAGCCGACGGATCTCATCGGGACAGGCAGGACTGCAGACGACAGCTACACGACCTCGATCGTCGCAAAGATCCGCAGCATTGATCCGACGATTGCCGTCATGATTGCCTCGGGCATTACAACGGCGGACGATGTCTACCGCGTTGTCCGCCTCGGTGCCGACGGCAGCGGCGCAACAAGCGGCATTCTGAACGCCCCCGACCCGGCGGAACGCATCATGGAGATGGCAAAGGCGATTGTACGCGCTGCCAAGGTACGTCAGGCAGAGGAAAGCGCAGCATAAGGAGAGCAGGCATGACTGTTTTTAAGAAAAAACTGACGCTCGAATCCCACGGCAAAACGCCGACCTTTATCAACATCACCGAGGAACTCCGTGCGGCCATCGCCGAGAGCGGCATCAAGGAAGGCACGGCAACGGTCATCTCACCGCACACCACCTGCGCCGTCTTCTTCGAGGAGTTCGTGCACGATGTCGACGAGACGGGCACCGAGTTCCTGCAGAACGATCTGAACACCGTCCTCGAGAAGATCATCCCCGACCAGACAGGCTGGAACCAGTACCAGTATCCGGGCGAGGAGCATTACCGCGCGGTCGAGAGCTGGCCCGATGCGGAGGCATACCTCCCGGGCGGCGACCGCACGGCACTCTGGAACTGCGATGCCCACCTCAAGGCAACCCTCATCGGCTCGTCGGAGACCTTCGAGGTCACCGATGGCAAGCTCGGCGTCGGCACCACCGGCTACTGCTACTTCGCCGACTTCGACCGCACGCGTGCGCGCACGCGCAAGTGCACAATTGTTGTGATGGGCGAATAAAATATGGGAAACTCAGAACCGTCGTATTGAGGTTGAAATACGGCGGTTTTCTGTTTGTCGTTTTAAGTTGACAAGAGAAATGGGATAGGGTATCCTAGCAATGAACAGATGACAAAATTATTATAATATAGCGATTTGATTGCCAGCAAAGAATACAGAGCGTTTATTGCATTCAAAAAAGGGATAAGTCCCTTTTTCTTTTCGCTCATTATTGATAATAATTACACCTCTCACAGATTACAGAATGGAGTTTATCTATATGGAAGCATTGGAAAAGGTCCCCCATATGCACCCGCGCACAATGGGACGGCGGTTGGCGCTGGGGCTTGGCTTCCTCGTACTCATATGCGCTCTGGTCGTGAGCGCCTCATCAGGTGCAATTGAGATCGCTCCGCACAATCTGCTGCCGACGCTTCTGGGAAACGGCACGCCGGAGGACTACCGCATTCTCTGGCACATCCGTCTGCCGCGCATCATCACGGGCGCACTGACGGGCATCAACCTCGCATTGGCCGGCTGCATTCTCCAGGGCATCCTGAAAAATCCGCTCGCTGATCCCGGCATTATCGGCGTTTCTGCGGGTGCGGGGCTTGCCGCCATGTGCATCATGATCCTGCTGCCGGCCGAGACGAAATTCGTCCCGCTCGGCGCGTTCGTCGGAGCAATGATCGCCGTTGCGCTTGTCTTTGTCCTCTCCTGGGAAAACGGCGTGCATCCGATGCGCATGGTCCTCGCAGGCGTCGCAGTCGCAGCTTTTTTCGGCGGGGCAATGACGGCGCTGATGGTTTTCTACTCCGATCGCGTGCAGGGCACGGTGAATTGGATGGCCGGAGGCTTTGCCGGGCGCAGCTGGAGTCATGCGGAAATGGTTCTCCCCTACACGCTCGTTGGCCTTGCAGGAACACTGCTCGGCAGCCGCTGGCTGAATGCGCTGCAGTTGGGCGAGGAGACGGCGCGTAGTCTCGGCGTAAACGTCCCGCGGGCCCGTCTGATCCTCCTCGTTCTTGCTGCGCTGCTTGCCGCATCCGCCGTAAGTGCCGCGGGCATGCTCGGCTTCGTCGGTCTCGTCGTCCCGCATATGGTGCGTCTCCTGACCGGCTCTGATTTTGATTGGCTGCTGCCCGTATCAGCGATCTGGGGTGCGGCGCTCGTGACCGGCGCAGATGCTGCAGCACGCGTCGCTTTCGCACCGATAGAGGTTCCGGTGGGTGTATTCATGTCCTTTTTGGGCGCACCGTTTTTTCTCTACCTGCTTAAGAAGGGCATGCGAAGGGGGTGACGATATGGAGGAACTGTTGCGGGCGCGTGGACTTTCCGTTGCGTATGGGAGCACGGAGATCATCCATTCGGTCGACGTTTCCATCCGCCGCGCGGAGATCTCCGCCATCATCGGGCCGAACGGCTCGGGCAAGTCGACGCTCCTAAAGGCCCTTGCACGCCTCTTAAAGCCGCGCAGCGGCACAGTGGAATTCCTTGGCACGGATATCTGGAGCAAGCCGGAACGGGAGGTCGCGCAGAGGATTGCCTTTCTCCCGCAAAGTGCAGAGCCGCCCGGCGACATCACCGTGCTCGAACTCGTCCGCATGGGACGCCTGCCGCATCGGAGCTTCTGGGATACATTCTCGAAAGAGGATGAAGAAATCTGCTGCGAAGCACTGGTGCGGACGGGGATGGAGTCCTTTGCCATGCGCCCGATCCGTGCACTCTCTGGCGGCGAGCGCCAGCGGGCGCGTCTTGCTATGGCACTTGCACAGCAGCCGGAGATTCTGCTCCTCGACGAGCCGACAACGTATCTTGATATTCGTCACCAACTCGCTCTGATGGAGCTTGTGGAGGATCTTCACGATGCACTCGGTCTCACTGTTGTCATGGTGCTGCACGATCTCAATCAGGCGGTGCGCCATGCGCGGCGGATCATTGCCGTCCGTGCCGGAGAGCTCCTCGCGGACGGTCCGCCGAACGAGGTCTTCACGCGCGCACTAGTGCGCGATCTCTATGGCGTGGAAAGCCGCGTCAGCGACATTGAGATCGCAGGCCGCCGCACGAAACTCTGCCTGCCGGAACGCGTCGCGGAAACGGCAGTCAACGAAGCGGCTTCATAGTTGATCATATCGCATCGGAGGTGTCTATGCGAAAAATCGGTATCATCACGGCTCTGCTCTGCCTCGCGGCAGCTGCGGCATTTCTCCTCTGGCCGCGGGCGCAGGATCCGCCGGAGCAGAAGGAGCTGACGGTGACGGACAGCACGGGGCGTACGGTTACACTGCCGTCGCATCCCGAGCGCGTCGTCATCCTCAATCCATCGAACCTCGATCTCTACGTTGCGGCGGGCGGCGCCGAGAACATCGTCGGAAAGCCGACCTCACAGACGCTCTCGGAGACGGTGAAGGAAAAGACGGCCGCGGCGGAGGAGGTCGGCATCATCCACCAGCCCGACATCGAGAAAATTCTTGCACTGCAGCCCGATCTTGTCATCGGTACAAATGTGCCGTTCCACACAGGACTTGAGGAAACGCTCAGCAATGCCGGCATTCCGCTCTATATTCAGGCGCTCGATGACGTGCCTGCCCTGCTCGGAACACTCGAGTTCTACGGCAGGCTCACGGGAAATGAGGAGACTGCCCGCACACAGGCCGCATTGATACAGGAGAAACTCGATGCCGTAAAAAAACAGGCCGAAGGCCGCACTCCACCGAAGAACCTTCTCATCTTCGGCGCGCCGGACAGCTTTAACATGGGCACATCAAAGTGCTTCACAGGCGGCCTCATCGACATGCTCGGCGGCGGCAACATCGCGGACCGGGCGGAGGGCGACGGTGCCTATCTGCCGATCTCCATGGAGTTTGTTGCACGTGAGGACCCCGCCGTGATCTTCGTCATCGTACACGGACCCGCAGAGACGCTCGAACCGAAGATGCGCCGCGATCTGCAGGAAAACGAGGCTTGGGCCGGTGTCGACGCCGTCAAAAACGGCCGCGTCTACGTCCTGCCCTACGATCTTTTCGCCGTGAACCCGGGCGTTCGCGCAGCCGACGCCCTCCAGGCGCTTGCAGACATCATGTATCCTGCACCGCAGTGAGGGGAGGAATACGCACAAAAAAATGCAGCATTTTAGGAGAGCCGAACGAGCAGCGGAGGCGCTGTGTGCGCCGTATTGGTATCCAGTGATCGGAGATGAAAAATGTTGCAAAAATACATGAAGAAAAACCTGCTTCTGACCGCCGCCGTCCTCGGTGCGATGTCTGTTCCCGCCTACGCAGCAGAGAGCACGGATCAGGCAGAGGGCAAAAATGTACAAACGAAGGACATTGTCGTTACGGCATCCCGCACAGAGCAGGAGGTCAAGGAAACGCCCAGTGCCGTTGAGGTCATCACGCGCGCCGATATTGACAAGATGGGCGCAGAGACACTCGCTCAGGCACTGAAGCTGGCCATCGGCATCGACATACAGGAGAACGCGATGGTCGGCAACCGCTCTGGCCTCCGCGGCATGAATACCAACCAGACGCTCATCCTCGTCGACGGCCGCCGTGTCCGGACAGAGAATACAAGCGAAACGATGAACTACTACGAACTCCAGCGCATCAATATGGACGACGTGGAACGCATCGAGATTGTGCGCGGCGCTGTCAGCTCCCTCTATGGCTCGGAGGCGCTTGGCGGCGTCATCAACGTCATTCGGAAGCGCCCTGCTAAGGCACAGGCTTCGCTGACACTTGACTGGACCACCCGGCAGAGCGATCAGGGCATCCGCCTCGACTCCGGAAAGGTCGGAAAATGGGCGTTCAGCACAAGCTTCAAGCATATGGATATACGTGAACGCGGAACGAATGTTACAAGCAACATGCACGGCAAAAAGTATTTCTTCAACATCGACGGCCGTATGGATGTGGCACAAAACAAATGGCTCGACGTCTTCTTCGACTATCTGAAGGAAGACCTCTATATGAAGGACTCGCTCACGCAGGGCACGAGTTATGACCACGACCGCTTTTCCACGGGTGTCAAATATTCCGGACGTGACCGCCGCGGCGACTACGAGATGCAGGCATACTACACGTATTTCGACAAGAACCAGCGCACGCGAAACCGCGCAAGCGGCAGCCTCCACAGTTTTGACGACATGACGTTCAACTCTCTCATCTTCGACGGCAGACGCTCCATGCAGATTGCAAAGGACCATTTGCTGACCGTCGGCGGCGAGTACCGCAAGGAGGATTACAAAGGCACACGCATTCGTGGAACAAAAACCAAAACACTCGAAGGCATGACGAATCAGCTTGGCGACAGCTCGATGAACTACGCCGCTCTCTATCTCCAGGACGAGTGGGTGGCAAGCCCGCGCTGGCTGCTCATCCCGTCCATTCGCTGGGACTACAACGAAATATTCGGCAGCGAGATCACGGGCAAGCTCGGTACAACGTATAAGGTGAGCAAGAACCTGCGCTTCAAGGCGAACATCGGCACTGCCTACCGCGCTCCGACAGCGAGCGAACTGTACTTTGATTGGCGGCATACACCGAATGCTCGAATGGATGTCCACATTATTGGAAATCCGAATTTGAAACCCGAGAAATCCTTCAACTTCGATATTGGCATCGAGGCTGAGCGTGGAAAAACTTCTGGAAAACTCAGTTACTTCCGCAATAAGGTGGAGGATTTGATCAACATCAATACGGTCATAACCACCCTTCCCGGATTTCCGCCGCGCCTGCTTGCAACCGGCACATATCAGAACATTGACAGCGCAACGATTCAGGGAATCGAGCTGGAGGCACGGCAGGATCTCGGCAGCGGATTTTCTCTGCGCGGTCTCTACACCTACCTTGATGCGCATGACGACAAGGCAGATATTCGGCTGGTCGGGCGTGCCCGCCACAAGGCAAGCCTCCAGCTCAGCTATGACGACCCGAGGCACGGCTGGAACGCAACGCTCTGGCAGGACTGGATCTCCGGCTACCGCTATGCGGAGCGGGTTGGAAGCGGCATGGCTGCCAGAACCATTTACAAAGACGCGTCTCTCGGACTCATGAACTTCGTCGTTACGAAGAAATTCAACGACCAGTTCAGCGCCTACCTCGGCGTCGACAACATCTTCAACAAGGAGAACGATGCCCTTGCCTACGACGGCCGCATCTGGCGCGGCGGCGTACGCATGACGTTCTAAGAAAACCAAAAACACAAAGCCTCGTACTGATT